>JBBADN010000042.1:0-8542 GCA_041656455.1 Sphaerochaeta sp.
TTCAGCAGTGGACACATCACGATGGAGACGATTCAATCGAAGCTCGGCTTAGTCGGAATTGATCAGATCATTCAAATCGTCACCCACCTCGTTGAAAACAACACCGAAGAAGCGCTCATGCGGATAAACTCCCTTATTACCACAGGGGTGAGTGTCGAGCAGATAATTAAAGACCTCACCCAATTCTACCGAAGCCTCCTCTTCATGCGCTCGAAGATTAGCGATGAGGCGATCCTCGGCCTTCAAAGTGATCGAGTCCCCTTAAGCCTCCGCAGCGTCTACACCACCGACCAACTCGAAGCAGCCTTAGAGCTCCTTCTTTCAACGTACCGCGAGATTCGCTACTCCCTTAACCCTCGCATCGAACTCGAGCTTGCCGTCAGCCGCTTAGGCTCCTTAAAAGAGCTCCGCTCCAACACCACCTTGGTAAAAGAGATCGCAGCGCTGCGCGAAGAGCTCCTCAGTGGCAATGTTCAGGTTACGAGGAAGGTAGTAGCTCCTCCTGCTCCTACTCCCTCTCCCTCTCCTACTCCCACCCCCACTCCAACGCCTACCCAGGCTCCTGCTGAAGAAAAGAAGCCTGCACCTGTCCACCACTTAAGCATAGCGGATTTACCCGAGCTTACTCGGCACTTAAGCGATGCTCCAATGATCGCCCGAGTCTTAGGAACGGTGACTGAGATCACCCATGAACCAAATAATACCCTTACCCTTGTCTTCAACTCCGCCTTTGCGGCAACGACGGCTCAAGAGGCGAGCGAACGCCTCGTCTCGGCCATTGAAGAAGTGACGGGGGAGAAGGTAACCCTCCAATGCATTAACACTGAGAAAGTGGCTGAAGAAGAGACTTCTGCCGATGACTCAGTACTACGAAATATCGCTACCGTCTTTCGAGGCGATGTAGTGTCAAGGAATATTCACTGATGAACCCATTTGAATTACTGAAGAACGCCCAGGCGATTAAAGAGAATATGGCAAAGATGCAGGAGATCCTGCCAACGATTCACGCAACAGGAAACGCTGGGGCGGGAATGGTTGAGATCACCCTCAACGGGAAGTTCACCGTCACCAATGTCACGATTGATGAGAGTGCCGCCCTTGATGTTGAAACCCTTCAACTCTTAATTCAGAGCGCGTTTAATGACGCCTCGATGAAGCTTCAGCAGAAGCTGCAGGAGGAAGGAATGAGGGCCGCCTCCATGATGGGTGGTGTATGACGAGCCTCGATACCCTTATTAAAGACCTCAGCCGCCTACCCGGTATTGGGCCAAAGAGCGCGACGCGCCTTGCCTACTACCTCTTAAAGAGTGACCCTTCCTACAACCGTAACTTAGGGGACGAGATCGCCACGATTCAAAGCAGAATCAAGCCGTGCTCGATCTGTGGAAACTACACCGAAGTCGATCCGTGCCCGATCTGCAGTGACCCCAGTCGCGACCAACACCTGCTCTGCGTTGTTGAAGAGCCTCAGGACATCCTCACCCTCCAAGGCAGTGGCGCTTTTGATGGGCTCTATCACGTCCTTGGTGGGGCAATAAGTCCCCTCGATGGAATTGGACCAGAGCAGTTGAGTTTTGGGAAACTGATGAAGCGCATTAAAGAAGGATCCTTCACGGAGATTATCGTCGCAACGAATCCCACTGAAGAGGGAGATACGACCGCCCTGTATGTGCGCCACCTCTTAAAAGAGTACCCCAATATTACGATTACCCGCCTCGCCAGTGGTCTTCCGATCGGCGGCGACTTAGAGTACGCTGACCGCCTCACCGTTTCCCGGTCACTGCGGGGCCGCGTGAGCTTTTAAAGGTTGCGCTCTTTCTTAATCTGATCATACGATTCTTGAATTTCTCGAAACTTTGCCGTTGCTGCATTGAGGAACTCCTCACCGACTCCTTTTGAAAGAAGAGTGTCGGGGTGGTACTCCATCGAGAGCTTTCGGTACATTCGCTTGATCTCTTCGTTTGTTGCTGAAGGCGAAAGGTTGAGCGTTGCATAGGCGTGTTCGAGGGAAGATGTTGCTAGGCCGTAGCGGCGGTGAAATGCATCGATGATCGGGTCGGTGAAGTGAAAGAGGCGTTCGATACGCATGATGATCGCTTCTTCACTCTTGGAGATCCTTCCATCGGCGGAGGCAACACGGTAACAAATATCCACCACCAGTTGAAGAACGGCAGGGTCGCGCCAATATCCTTGGTAGAATTGAGTCGCGATCGCCTCAACGCTTTGGCGAGCAGTCAAGGCGGCGTCGAAGACGCGGAGGGCGAGCTCCTCTTCTCCGTAGCTGAGGCGAAGATCGCGGCGGATAAATTCAATGACTTTCTGTCGCTCACTAGGAGTAACCTCCCCATCGGCAGCGGCGACGTGGGCAAGGAGGGAGAACGAACCAACAAAGAAAAGCTGTTGCTGACGGGTAAGAGAGGATTGGTACCCCGGAGCTTGGGTACGCCCCGCTTTGTCGATGACGGAGGCGAAGGCGATTCCGGCGATCATCCCTAAGGGCCCACCTAAGGCAAGGCCAACCATTCCGCCGATGAACTTACTGAGCCAACTCATTGATCTTACATCTTATCGATGAGCATCGAGCACTTGCCAGAGGGGATGGGAAGAGTCTTTTTCTTCTTCTCGTTTAATACTTCAATCGTAAAGTAGTAGAGCTTCTCTGACTCTAGGCGAATTTCCCAACCGCGGTCCGTCTTATTAGAGAGGATCGTAATCGTGTTGCGCTTTAAAGAGAGGTTTTCAATACCCATTACCTCTAAGGAGGGCATCACCCAATCGACGGTCTTTCGCGGGAGGGAGATATCCAAGCCGATGATGTTTTCGATCATCAGGGTAATTGTCGCTAAGCCGGCGTAGTGCATGAGGCGGCGGCGGGGGAAGCCTTCAATTTCATCACTCGTTGAAGGGCCTTCCTTATTGGGCAGGTACGCCTCCCACAAATCTCCAATTTGATCGGTATCGGGGTGGAGCGTATCTAAGAGAAAGTACATGTGCCGAATTGCACACTCTCGGGCGTAGATGAATTGGTTGTACTTCTCAAGCGCCTTTACGACCATGTACGTATCAACACTGAAAACACCTCCACAGTGGCCGTTGCCATCTTCACTGAAGTACGGCGAAGAAGCGGGCAGTGCTGGGAAGGGGTTCTCCGTTCCAAACTCATTGGGGTCTTGAAGCTGCTCGATTAAGTACGCAGCGCGCTCGTCGTTGGGAATCTCTGCAAGCATCGCCCAGTAGGAGGCGAGGAACTTTGACTTGACCCGCTCGCCGTGCTCATCAAGGTCGTAGTAGAAGCGATCATCCTCATCCCACATCTGAGCGTTGATTCGCGTCTTTAAGGAGAAGTAGAGGCGCTTATAGCGGAAGGAGATCTCTTTATCATTCAGAATATCCCCGATTGCCGACATCGAAAGGGCGGCCATCGCAAGTTGGGCGTTGAAATCAACGGGGTAGAACGTCGTTGAGCGGGGGATGTTTCCCGTGTAGCACGCTTCAATTGGAACGTGATAGAGTCCGTTTTCCTGAAGGGCAACTTCCTCAAGCCACGCAAAGTGGCGCTCAAGAATAGGAACAACGTCTTTTAAGCGCTTCTTGTTTCCCACCTTGTGGTAGAAGATGTATTCAACGTAGGTGAAGAGCGGTGGAGCAATCCCTTCGGGGTTTTGCTCAGTAAGGACGACCTTCCCATCTTCGATTGAATACTCACCACGAATCGCCCCACTCTCCTCTTGGCGCTCGTAGAAGTAGTCGAGCATCGCAAAGGGGGAGTGATTCTGGTTGGAATACACTAAGAAGAGGGAGGCAAAGGAGAAGAGGTATTGGCTAAATGTCTCTTGGCCTGGATATGAGAGGTACGACCCAGTAAAGTGATTTTCATCACTTCCCTGTTTCCATAGCTCGTCAATCCACACCCATGATCGATCGTACATATCAACGAAATCTTGATCATAGAAGTGTACGAATGGCACCAAATCCTTGCTCAAATTGAGACTCCTTATATACCTATAACCGCATGAAAACCCTAAAAACGTGCATTGTCAAAGATAAACCCTCTTCTATGAGATGTCAATCGCAACTATGAAAGGAATTTAACGGGATCCAAAAGATTAAAATCGATGTTACCTGCTTAGGTTGTTCATATCTAAGCATATGTATAATAGCTAATTGTGTCCGAAAAGGAAAGAGCGAGTTTTTGTGAAAGTTAGAACAGATCCCTCTTCACAGGCTCAGACTAGACACACTTTGGCGATCTTACACGAAAACCGGAAGGATTCCTTCTAGGATCTCAGTAGAGAATTCCGTGCATCCTCGGCTGATCTCTTCGCCATCAACGTGGATCGGTAATAAGCCGCGCTTTGCAACGACGGAGAACTTCTTTGTTCGAACCATTTTAAAGTCATCGCGCTTTAACTGCGTCCCCTTTAGGAAGGAGATAATCACTGGAATAACCTTGCGGCGGCTGACCGGCCTCTTCGCCCACATCACATCAAAGTACCCATCATCAAAGAGGGCGTCGGGGCCCATGAGGAACATCGAGCCCATCCGTCGACCGTTGGAAACGGAGATTTGCTGCGTCCACACGATCCGCTGTCGCCCATCGTAGGTGATCTCAACGCGGTACGGCTTTGGATACTTTGCCAGAAGCTTTAAGAGAGCAACGGCGTAGGAGGGAGCACCACTTAAGCGTTTAAAATCACTGGCGATGAAGTTTACCAGCGGCTCAAAGCCTACCCCAAGGCCATTTACGTAGTACCGCCCATCGGGGTACTTACCCCCATAGACTTTTCCGACGTCGATCATCTTCGTCTTTCCAGCGAAGGCGATCGTACACGCCTCTTCGACATCGGTGGGGATTCCCATCCCCCAGGCAAAGTCATTCCCCCGCCCAATTGGAATTACTCCAAGGACCGGTGGGGTACTTTCCATCTCTAAGGACGCTTTAATCATCCCATTAATGACTTCATTGACAGTTCCATCACCGCCGGCGGCGATGATCGACTTACGCCCATCCATCGTAGCTTCCCACGCAAGGCGCTCTGCTTCGTGCTCCTCTTCAGTGCGCATGAGAATTACTTTTCGCTCACCTCGGGAGAGACAAAACCGCACCTTTTCTTCAAGTTTCCGTGCTTGACCCTTACCAGCGTGGGGGTTCAGAATAACGAATAATTCGCTTTCGGGCATATGAGTTCCTCACAAATATTTTTGTAAAACCTACGTGCGATCGTATCATAGATTTTCTTTGAGCAGAAGTGTTGTATGCAAAGCTCAGTCAATATACTATACTGAGCGCCGATATCGCTAAGGAGTAGCTTCAGCGTGAGTTCAACAACCCTTTCTCCAACATCCCTTGAGCGCCGCTCCTTCTATCGAAGGATGGTTACGATTGCGCTGCCCATCCTCACTCAGGCACTTTTAAACAACTCCCTTTCATTTGTTGATACGTTGATGATCGGCCAGCTCGGCGAGGCGTCAATCGCCGCCGTAGCGCTGGCAAACCAGATGTTCTTCCTCATCAGCCTCCTCTTCTTCGGGGTAGCCAGTGGCGCATCAATCTTCCTCTCGCAGTACTGGGGGGCGAAGGATGATCAATACATTCAGAAGATCATGGCCCTCTCCATCACCTTCGTTACCCTCTTCTCCTCAATCTTCGCGGCCCTCTCCTTCTTCGCCCCCGAGGCGATCATGCACGTCTTCACCCATGAAGCAGAAGTCGTCGCTGGCGGAGTCTCTTACCAGAAGATCGTTGCGATCAGTTACATCTTTAGCGCAGTTACTCAAATCTTCTCCACAGGCCTGAGGGTCACCGGCCACGCAAAGACCCCATTGAAGATCGCCCTCTTTGCCCTCAGCTTGAACGCATTAGGAAACTACTTCTTTATCTTTGGAATTGGACCCTTCCCCGTTATGGGCATCGCTGGAGCCGCCCTCGCTACCGCCTTAAGCCGCCTTGTTGAAGTAATCCTCCTTTTCTACAGCGTCTACCGCAACCACGGCCACTTAGCGGTTCGCACTCGCGAGGCGTTCCGATGGCCCAAGAAGTTCATCCTCCACGTCGTTCCTACGACGATTCCCGTCTTGTTCAACGAAATCTTCTGGGCGGTGGGCATGACGACGTATAAAATCGCCTACTCCAGAATTGGCATTGAAGCGATCGCAGCAATTAACGTCGCCGAGAGTATTGGAAACCTCTTCTTCGTCGCCCTCTTAGGTCTATCCAATGCGACGTTGATCATGATCGGAATTAAGATTGGCGAGCACGACTACGCCCTCGCCCGGCGGTGGGCGCGCCGCTTTGTCCTTATCTCATTAGCAGTAGGAGCAGTTATGGGGGTCTTTGAGCTCCTCTTCGCCCCAATCTTCGCTGGCTTCTTCAACATCAGCGCCCACTTAAAAATGACCGCAGTTCACCTGCTCTACATCCACGCCCTCTTTTTACCGGTTCGCTCCTTTAACATCACCGTCATCGTCGGAGTCCTCCGAGCCGGTGGCGACACCAGCTTTAGTATGTTCAGTGAGATGTTTGGCGTCTGGGCTGTTGGTGTTCCCTTAGCGTTTATCGGAGTCTACCTCCTAAAAGCCCCAATCGTGACCCTTTACCTTCTTGTCTGTATGGAAGAAGTTGCCAAGATGCTCATCGGCCTCGTCCGCCTCAAGGGAGGAAAGTGGCTGAACGACCTCACCGTTCATTGACCGTTGGGCGTACTCTTTCTATTATTAAGGAAGAGAGGCAAATCATGAGCCAAAGAAGCGTATTAACCAATGGTACCGTTGTAACAGGATATGGAAAATTAAAAGATTGTGGCGTCTACATCAATGAAAAAGGACAGATTGGCGATATCTTCAATATGTCCCGCTTCAGCAGTAAACACTTCCCCCCAGATACTACAATTATCGACGTCGCCGGTGGGTACATCACCCCAGGAATGATTGACAGCCACCTCCACGGTATTGGTGGCTATGGAACGGAAGATTGCGACTCAAACTCAATTCTTCAGATGAGTGAACGCCTCGCCGACATCGGCGTTTCCGCGTTCATGCCAACGATCTACACCAACACCCTCGATGAGATGCTCTGCGCTATTAATGCGATTAACGACGCGATGGGTAAAGAGAAAGGGGCGAAGATTCTTGGGATCAACTTAGAAGGTCCCTTCATCTCCTTAAAGCGAGTGGGGGCCCAAAACCCCGCTGGGGTCCGCCCCGTTGATTTAGACATCTTCAACCAGCTCATCGATGCTGGAAAAGGCAACGTTATCTGCATGACAGTAGCCCCTGAACTTAAAGGGATGAGGGAATTAGCCCTCTTAGCCCGCGAGCGGGGTATCGTTCTCTTAGCTGGACACACCGACGCCTCCTACGAAAACATCCTTGAAGGAATGCAGGTTGGAATCCTCCACTCCACCCACTTCTTCAATGCGATGAGCCGCCTTCACCACCGCGACCCTGGAACGGTTGGAGCGATCCTCATTGAAAAAGACATGCAGTGTGAGATTATCCCCGACGGAGTGCACGTCCACCCTCAATTGGTGAAGATGCTCTTACGGGATAAGCCGCTCGATAACATCGTCATGATTACCGACTCATTAAAGCCTACGCGTCAGCGGGGGGGCCAATTAACCGCCAATGGCGTACCCGCCGCCCTCGGACCGAATGGAGCGTTTGTTGCCAAGGATGATCCAAACCTCTTTATCGGCAGCGGCCTTACGATGCTCCAAGGCCTCCGCAATATGATCGATTGGGAAGTTCCCATTGAGCAAGCAATTCAAATGAGTGCGACGAACCCCGCCCGTATTTACAGCCTGAAGCAGATGGGAATGCTTGTCCCGGGCAATATCGCTGATATCCTCGTTCTCGATAAAAACCTCCAGTTGAAGGGTCTCTTCATCGATGGAGAGTTAATTCGCGATCGTTTTTCCTAAGGAGTTTTCTCATGCATGAAGCAATTAAGGGCCTTGAGCCACAGGCCCTCTGGTCGTATTTCTCTGACCTTTCCGCTATTCCCCGCGAGTCGGGGAACGAAGAAGGCGTTCGCCAATACCTTCTCGCCTTCGCCAAAGAGCACAACCTCGAAGCGATCGTCGAAGAGATTGGAAACGTCATCATTAAAAAACCTGCAGCAAAGGGCTTTGAACAGCGCCCCTCCGTTGCCCTCCAAGGGCACATGGACATGGTGTGTGTAAAGACCCCTGAATCAACACACAATTTCGAGAGTGATCCAATTGAGCTCGTCCGTGATGGCGATTGGCTTCGGGCGAAAGACACCTCCCTTGGGGCGGATAACGGCATTGCCGTTGCAATCATCCTCGATATCCTTTCTGATTCCAACGCTCAGCACGGCCCGTTAGAGGCAATCTTCACCGTTGCTGAAGAAACCGGCCTTAACGGGGCGTTTGGTCTTGAAAAAGAACACATCACCAGCCGTCTTCTCATTAACTTAGATAGTGAAGAGGAAGGCATCTTCTACATCGGCTGCGCTGGTGGCGTTGAAACGGATGTTGAGCTCACCGCCAAGTGGGAATCTACCCCAGCACATCACCAAGGC
>JBBADN010000043.1:0-8394 GCA_041656455.1 Sphaerochaeta sp.
AGGCCGATTGCTGAAAGCCACGTATCGAGGTACTTCCCCGCCCGCCCAACAAACGCTTCGCCGCTTTGATCTTCTTCACTTCCCGGCCCTTCGCCGATGACAAGAAGCTTTGGGTTTGCTACCCCACTGCCAAAGACCGTCTTTGTTCGCGTCTCATGAAGGCGGCAGAGGGTACACACAGAAACGGTCTTTTCAAGACGCTTAAGGGTAAGGTGACCGACTGCGTGTTCTTCAAAGACTGGGGCGACGAAGAGATCAAGCAGGGAGGCTACACCGTCGGTGGGCGTATATTCAACGTCCTTTTCACCGATGAGCGCCTCAGCTTCATCACAGATTGAGATAAACTTCTTGATCGACTCTTCAATTCCCACCGTACTCTTCCTCAAACCACGCATACTCTTCTTCATCGTAGGTAATGCGGTATAAATATAACCCATTCGCTGCGGCAGTGCGCCCAGCTTGGTGGCGATCTTGGGCTACTAAGATTTCTTCAAACGCTGTAACGGGGAGGCCTTTATCAGCATACTGGAGCATCGTCCCGGTGAGGGAGCGAACCATCTTGTGTAAAAAGGCGTTCCCACTGATCGTATACGTTAAGAGCGGATACCCAAAGCGGTCTTCTTCCACGCTCCAGTACGACTCGTAGATATCCCGCACCTTACTCTTACTTTTATCACTGGCGGCTGCGAAGGTGGTGAAATTATGGGTACCGATGAGCAGCTCTGCATACCCTTCTAAGAGGCTCATATCAGGAAAATGCTTCAGCTTCGCTACGCGATTCTCATCAAAGCCAAGGAAGTCTCCCTCTTCTTTGAAGTAGTAGCGGTACGTCCGCCCCATCGAGGTAAAGCGGGCGTGAAACGAAGAGTCCACTTCCACTGATTCAAGAATTCGAATTGATGGGGGCAGAAGGCGGTTTAGCGCCAGCTTAAACGCCGATCCTTTAATCCTCGAGTTGGTGATATCAACGTGGCACACCTGAGCTCGGGCGTGCACCCCACTATCGGTACGGCCACTGCCGATCACTTCAACCGTTTCACCAAGCATCGTGGTAATCGTCTGATTTACCACCCCTGCGATTGTAATCCCTCTTGCTTGATGCGCCCACCCGTTATATCCCGTCCCATCGTAGGAGAGAATCATTTTAATGCGGCGCTTTCCTATTTCGATCGGCTCAAGTGGGGGACGATTCCAATCACTGCGCGCCATCACTGCCTCCTAGGAGGAGTACAACGGCAACGGCCACTGGCTGATCGTGGGCGATTGAAAGGACGACGGTACGCCGACCAACAAGCGCTTGAGCTTTTTCTGACAGTTCAATGTGAGGAGCTCCGTCACTACTCTTTGTTGTCCACACGTCGTGGGTGGAGAGGCTCTTCATCCCTTCGCCAATCGCTTTGAAGAACGCTTCTTTGACGGCAAACCGCCCAGCGAGAAACTCCGCTGGGTGGGCACTTTCTAACGCTAAGGCGAGTTCAAGGGGGTGAAAGATGCGCGTTTTGGCGTACTCACTGAGCTCTTCGATCCGCTTGATCGCCACCACATCGATTCCGATCAAGGCTCACTCCTTGGACCAAAGAGGACTCGTACTGAATTAGGCGAGGCGGTAAGGCTGATCGAGCCTTTTTCAAAGACCTCTTCATTATAGGTAAGGACGACGTTTGCTGCGGTGACTCCCTCTTTAATTACCCGAGAGAAGTCTACCACCGCGGTGATCGACGCGGGATCAACGAGGTAGATAATATTCTCATTTCCTCGGATCTCCACTTCAATGGATGTAGGAACGAGGGATTGTGCTTCAAGTTGTGGCGGGAGTAACACGGTGATGGGAATCGTCACACTCCGAGCTCCGATGGCGGAGTACTGGATGAACGCATAGACGAGAAGTGCGAGAACTAAGGAAAACACTTTTGCGGGCCAGTTCACTAAGAGGCCCTGAACATACTTATTCAACCTCTTCACTGCCAGCCTCCTGCAGAAGTTCTTCGGGGGTGATATCGTGGTAACTAAAGAGTGCTAAGAGCATCCGTTTAATCGTTGGGATTGAAAGATCGTAGTAGAGGTTTGCATTGTACGTCATGCTAATCGCCCCGGTCTCTTCACTGACGATGAGAACAATCGCATCGCTTTCCTCGGCGAGGCCTAAGGCGGCGCGGTGGCGCGTTCCAAAGGATTTCTTAATGTCAGTTTGCTCACTTAAGGGCAGGTAACACCCCGCTGCGATAATCTTCCCTCCTTGGATGACCATCGCCCCGTCGTGCAAAGGGGTGTCGTGGTCAAAGACGGTGAGGATTAATGACGAGGAGAGATCGGCGTTCAAGCGCGTTCCGCTGTCGATAATCTGCCGAATTTGAAGCTTTCGAGGAAAAACGATTAACGCTCCACGGCGTTTATTCACTAAGACATTACACGCATTGAGAATTGAGTCAATCTGGTCACTGCTCGTCGTTTGCGTTCCAATTCGAAAGATTCGCCCAGTATTACTCCACAGCTGGCTAAACGACCGTCTCAGCTCCGCTTGGTAGACGATACACAAGAGAATCGTTGTTGGAATCGTTATGTAGCGGTAGAACCATAAGAGAACATCGAGCTTAAAGAGGAAGCTTAACGCGTAGACGGCAAAGAGGATGAGGACGACTCGAATCAGAGCAAGGGCTTTCGTTTGGGCGATCGCCGCATAAAAGCGATAAAACACCCACGCCAACACCCCGATTTGAAGTGCTGGTCGGACTATCGAAAGGGTACCTTGAAGCACATCGCTGAACATCTACGCCTCTCCTTACCTACACCCACTCAAGGGTTCGTTCAACTGCTTTCTTCCAGAAGCGAACTTTTTCATTGCGCGTCGCTTCGTCCATCGTAGCTTCCCATCGCTTTCTTTCCTTCCAGTAGGCGGAAAGTTCACTGAGATTTTTATATACCCCAACAGAGAGCCCCGCTGCGTACGCCGCCCCTAAGGCGGTTGTTTCAACGACTTGAGGGCGTATAACCGGTATCCCAAGGAGGTCCGCTTGGAACTCCATCAACGGTTCACTGTTCGTCATCCCCCCATCCACTTTCAACTCCGTCATCTTAATCCCACTGTCGCTTTCCATCGCTTGGAAGATGTCGTACGCTTGGAACGCCGTTGATTCAAGAATCGCTCGGCAGAGGTGCGCCTTTGTTGCAAAGCCAGTGAGACCGGCAATCACCCCCCGGGCGTCACTGCGCCAGTACGGGGCGAAGAGGCCACTGAAGGCGGGAACTACGTATACTCCTGCTGAGTCTGGCACAGTGAGGGCTTCTCTGTCCAGTTGCTGGGCGCTCTCAACAAGCTTGAGGTTATCGCGCGCCCATTGAACGAGGGAGCCGGCAACCGCTACTGAGCCTTCAAGGGCGTAGACGGGCTCATCATCCCCTATTCGATACGCCACCGTTGTAAGCAGGCCATTCTTTGAGCGAGCAAGAGTCGTTCCTGTATTTACTAACAAAAAACACCCCGTTCCGTAGGTGGATTTGCCCATCCCTGGGGTGAAGCACGCCTGACCAAAGAGGGCAGCTTGTTGATCACCAAGAATTCCTGCAAGGGGAATCTCCGCCTTACATGGGCCATCTTTGACGGTGTTGGCGTAGACGACTCCACTGGAGGAGACGATCGTTGGCAGGGCGGCCTTAGGGATATCAAAGATTGCTAGTAACTCATCATCCCACTGAAGTGTCTCGATATTCATTAGGAGGTAGCGCGACGCGTTACTCACATCGGTGATGTGAATCTGCTTACCAGAGAGCTGGTAGGCGATCCACGAGTCAATCGTACCAAAGACCGCCTTGCCGGAAGCTGCATCTTCTTTTAAGCCATCGACGTGCTCAAGGAGCCAGGCGATTTTAGATCCAGCGAAGTATGGGCTGAGAATAAGACCGCTCTTCTCTTCAATTTGCCTACCGTAATCACTCTTTTTTAGCTCATCGATATAGGCACTTGTTCGTAAGTCTTGCCAAACGATGGCGTTGTGGTAGACGCGCCCACTCTCCTTATGCCACGCGACAATCGTCTCGCGTTGGTTGGTAATGCCAATACCGGCGAGGTCTTTGCCGTTTAGGCGCGCTTTCTTTAACGCCTCTTTAATACAGAGCTCGGTGTTTTTCCAAATCTCCATCGGATCGTGCTCGACCCACCCCGGTTGGGGAAACATCTGCTGGTGTTCAATTTGATGAGAAGCGACAATCGCACCCCCCTGATCAAAGATAATAAAACGGGTACTCGTCGTGCCCTGGTCTACTGCGCCTAAATATTGCATCTCATCCTCCGTTGGCTAGTATACTTCGACCGCTTATCTTTTTAAAGTCAAAGCGTGCAGATGGGCGATCTCCTGATCCCAAATTGACGGGTTTGGAGTCTCAAGAACGAGGGGGATCCTCTCAAAGCGTTCATCTTGAACGATATATTCAAAAGTTGGCCAGCCAATCGTCCCCTCTCCAAGGCTCGCGTGCCGATCGAGCTTACTTCCCGCTTCTTTAAGGGCGTCGTTAAGGTGAAGGCCGCGAAGGTACTCTAGGCCAATGAGCTCATCAAAGCGGCTAATCATCGCTTCAAAGCCTTCAACGGTTGAAAGGTCATACCCTGCAACGTGGGCGTGGCACGTATCAAGACAAAAACCAAGGCGTTGAGTTTGCTCAACAGCCTCAAAGATCAATGCTAACTCTTCAATCGTTGAGCCGAGGTTTGAACCACTTCCTGAGGTATTCTCTACAACGAGAACTACGTGATCACTTTGCCGCAAAGCTGCATCAATTCCGCTGGCGATGCGCTTCGCCCCTTCTTCTTTGGTCAGTAATCCAAGCGTTGAACCAGGGTGGGTGTTTACTAAGAGTAAGCCGAGTTGTTCAGCTCGCCTAAGTTCATCGCCCATCGCATCGATCGCTCGATGCTGCTTTTCATCATCGGGGTTTCCAAGGTTAATTAAGTAACTACCGTGGATGAGGATTTGCTCTTTTGTAAAGCCCGTTTCCTTCAGGGCAGAGGTAAACTTCGCCGCCTGCTCATCTTCAATTGGCTTTGCCCTCCACTGGCGTTGGTTCTTCGTAAACATCCCTAAGCCCGTTGCGTTAAGCCGCTTTGCTTCATAGAGGGCGTTCTCCAATGAACCAGCGATCGAGGTGTGTGCTCCAAGGTAATACATACCCCAACGGTAGGGCCCTAGACTCCTCTTGTCAATCGATTTGAGTCGTGTTAGTGTCCCTCTACGGAGGTTCATCCTATGGCTGAACAACAGCTCGCCCTCGGCGATGAGCGTTATGGATTTATTGTAGAAGAGATTACCGAATTACCTGAGTACCAAGGCACAGGCTATCTCTTTCGACATATTGAAACAAAGATGGAAGTCTACCAACTCGTCAACGACGATCCGGAGCGCTTCTTCGGCTACCTCTTTCGCACCCTCCCGTGCAACGACTCTGGGGTAGCACATATTATTGAACACTGTCTTCTTGCAGGGTCGCAGCGCTACCCGGTACGTGATCCGTTTATGACCCTCTTAAAGGGAAGTGCCAACACCTTCATGAACGCGATGACGTACCCCGATCGGACCGTCTACCCCGCCGCGAGTCCACTGCAAAAAGATTTCGACAACCTCTTTAGCCTCTACACCGACGCGGTCTTTGCCCCTCTCTTGCGGGAAGAGACGTTCTGGCAAGAGGGCGTTCGCCTCGTCGGCGATGATGAGGGGTGCCACTACGAAGGAGTCGTCTTTAATGAGATGCTTGGCGTCAGCGCCGACCACGACTCGATCGTCAGTCGCTCCTCAGTTCGCGCCCTCTTCCCCGACAACCCCTACTCGTTTAACTCTGGCGGTGATCCTGAAGCGATCATCGGCCTCACCTACCAGCAGTTCTGCTCCTTCTACAGTCAGTACTACCACCCCTCCAACGCCCGTCTCTTCCTTTACGGGAAGATGGATATTGGCGAGAAGCTCGCCTACCTCGATGAGCATTACTTACAGACTAAAGGGATGCTGAAGATTGACTCGCGTATACCCTTAGCAAAGAAGTGGGAGCGTGAGCGCAGTGCAATCTTCACCAGCCCGCTTGAGGAAGGAAGTGATGATCTTCAAAACGCCTCGGTGATTCTCTCTTGGGCAACGACGGAGAACGATGACTCGCTTTCAGTGATGACGCTCTCTACCCTCGTTGATATCCTCCTTGGAAACCCTGCAGCTCCCCTCTATAAAGCGTTGATCGACTCCAACCTTGGTATCGACATCTCCCCTGAAAGTGGCATGAGTGCAGAGTTTCGTCAGATGCCGTTCATCGTTGGCTTTAAAGGAATCGACCCGGCGAATAGTGAGAAAGCGAAAGATGTCATCCTCGGCTCGTTAAAGAAGATTGTAAAGGATGGATTAAAACCGGAGATCGTCCGTGCTTCCTTAAAGCGGACCCGCTTCAGTCAGTTAGAGATCCCAGGGGGAATCCCCACTGGCCTGAGGGCGTTAAACCGAGCAACGCGCGGGTGGATGGTCGATGAGTCCCCCTCCAAGACGATTGAGCTTGTTCCGACCCTCAACGCCTTAGAAGAGTGCCTTAAGCGCAACCCCCGTTACTTCGAAGATTGGATCGAAGAACACCTCCTTGAGAACAACCACCGCACCTTAGTGACGGTCCTCCCCGATGAAGAGCACCAAAAGCGCCAAAGCAGCGCGATTGCCAAGAGCGCCCAAGTGATTAGCGAAGCGCTCGGTAAGAAGGGGATGAAAGAGCTACTTGAACAGAACAAGCGCTTTATCGCCTTTGAAGAGGAGGGTGATACCCAAGAGGATCTTGATACCGTCCCCTTCCTTCGCCTTGAAGACCTTCCTGAGGAGATCAGGCCCAATACCCACACCAAAAAAATGATCGCTGATCGCCCAGTGTGGATTCGAACGATTAACACCAATAAGATCATCTACGCTGATATCGCCTTCAGTGTGAGTGACCTCAGTGAAGAGGAGCTCAAGCTCCTAGGCTTCTACACCCGCCTCATCCAAACCACTGGCCTTGGCGAACTCTCCTACGAAGATGTCGCTGAGAAGCTTAAGACCCTCACCGGTGGGTTCTCTGTCTTCGCTGAATTGGGCACAACGTTGGATGGGGCAACCCTTCACCTCATCGTCGTTCGGGCAAAGACCCTTGCTGAAGATTTTAACGAAGCGATGAGCTTTGTTCAAAAACTCCTCGTTGGGGCCGCTGTCGCTGATGAGAAGCAGATTAAATTTGTCCTGAATAACTACAAGAGCGAGTTTGGCGAAGTCGTCACTTACAGTGCGACGAGCTTCGCCTCCTCCTACGCAACGCGCACCTTCAGTGAAGCAGGGTGGGACGGGGAGCTCATCGGTGGGCTTTCGCAGTGGTTCTACTTAACTGAACTCGACCCTCGTGAATTAGGAGCAAAGTTAACGGCCCTTCAAGCGAAGCTTGCAAATCGCCAGCGCCTGATCTGCCACCTAAGTAGTGATGAAGAACTGCAGGAAGAAGCGCTTAGCGCCTATCGATCGTTTATCGAAGCATTTGACGACCAAGGCGAGCTTGTACAGAACAATCGCTCCTACGAGTACGTTAAACCGAAACCTGGATTAAGCGTCGACCTCTTCAAGCTTCCCTCGACGGTGAGCTACAGCGCCTGGGCGCTGCGTTCAAGTCCCCGGGGAAGTATGGAACAATCGGCTCAAGTCTTACTTGGGCAAATCCTCTCCACTGGAACACTGTGGGAGGTAATCCGTGGCCAAGGCGGAGCGTACGGAGTATCAGCAACAACGGATGTAGCCGAAGAGACGTTCATCATCTCAACCTACCGCGATCCCCGAGTCGGAGCGACGTTTGAAGACGTCCAATCGGTTCTCACTTCTGCAACGAGTCGGGAGTTCTCCGCAAAGGAGATCGAGGATAGTACGATCTTCATCGTTGGCCGCGAGCTCCGCCCCCTCTCACCGAGTCAGGACGCCCTCTTAGGATTCCGACGAATCCTCTACGCGATCAGCGATGAGTTCCGCTTAATGCGCCGCCGCCAGCTTCTTGAGCAGACGAGTTCTTCGATTAATGAAGGGGCAAAAGCGCTCTTATCGTTAGCGCAAGAGACAGGAAGTGCTTTTGTTGTGTTAGCAAGTGGGGAAATCCTCGCCAAAGAGGCTACGAAGTACGACCTCCTTGCAGTCGAACCGGTTCGCCTTCCCCTTTAGTAGACGGGCTTAAGCCCCGCTTCATAGAGGATTCCACTTACTCGAAAGAGGGAGTAGGGAGTATACGAAACACTGATGCCCAGCTCTGTTGCGATTTCAATCATCGCGGCGCTGGGCTTCTTATTTCGAACGAGCAAGATATTTCGAATATCACTCATCTCAGCGGTGCGAATTGCCTGCACATTCGACAGACCAGTAATCATGATGA
>JBBADN010000044.1:0-8390 GCA_041656455.1 Sphaerochaeta sp.
AGACTCCTCCAATCGCTCCAAGCTCACCAATGCCAATCTCCCCTAAGATCGGTTCGATCCACGAGCCGGCGAGGGTGAAGAAGCCTTGGTAGAGGAGGACAAAGAGGGCACTGAAGATAACTCCCGGTCCATAGACGGAGGCGAAGATTACCGCCATGCACCCGTCCATGATCGCTTTAATAAGAATCAGTCGATAGTCCCCACTGGTGCCTGCTTGGATTGAACCAAGGACCGTCATCGCCCCAGAGCAAAATAGGAGCGAAGCGTTCAAGAAGCCAAGGGCGAAATTTTTTGCACTCTCACTTGAAGAGTTCCCTCCACTCGTCATCCGCTCCATCCAAGAACCGAGGTTGAGGATTCGATCTTCAATGCGGAGCCAATACCCAATCGCCCCACCGAGGGCGAGGGCAAAGAGCATGATTAAATAGGACGAGGTCGCCGCTGCCATCGAAAAACCGAGAACGAGGGTGATCAATCCACTGGAAGTAAAGACAATCTCTTCAAAGGAGGGCTTGAGCCTACTTTTGACGACGAGGCCGATGAGGGATCCGATGACGATCATCAAGGCGTTAAAATAGGTGGCTATCATGATAGTTTCGAGTATACTCAGATTGTATGGAAGGCTCAAGAACGACTCAAAACCTCCTCCTTGCTGCGGGCAGTGGAGTCCGCAGTGGCGGAGAAAAACTCTTTTGGACGTACCACGGTAAGCCCATCATCTACCACAGCGTGGCAAACTCCCTGAACGCCAACCTGAGGACAATTCTCGTCCTTGGATTTAGAAGCGCTGAGCTTCTTTCCCTCATCGAGGAGTTACTCCCAAACCCCCTCCTCTCAGTTGTCATCAACGACCACTACGAAGCAGGCCAAGGCTCCTCTACAAAAGTAGGGGCTCAGCTTCTAGACCGAAAGAAGCGCTTCTTCATCTCCCTTGCGGATATGCCGTTCATTGAGCCAAAGCACTATCATTTTTTAGAACAATTTTCTGACTTTGTTCTTCGCCCTGTTGTAGGAGAGGAACTCGGTCACCCCGTTTTGCACGACCCCTCGCTCATTGAAATTATCCTTAAACAGGATGACTCCTTTACGATGCGAACGCTGTTACAAGCGTATCCGATGAAAAAAATAGCGGTCGATGACCCAGCGTACATCCAAGACATCGACACGCTTAACCACTACAAAACACTCCTATCACACGGTGATCGCTGAGCCATCCCACCCGAGGTGGATCGTCGAACCTTCGCTAAACGCCCCTTCAAGGATCTTCAAGCTCAGCGGGTTTTCAACGATGCGTTGAATCGCCCGCTTAATCGGCCGCGCCCCAAAGAGGGGGTCAAAGCCTTCGGCGAAGATTGCCTCTTCAACACTCTGGTCCCACGTAAGAGTAAAGCCTCGGCTCTTTAGGCGAGTAGCAAGGACAGAAAGCTGCAGTTCAATGATTTGATGAACAGCAGAACTATCAAGGCGGTTAAAGACGATGATCTCGTCAAGTCGGTTAATAAACTCTGGTTTAAAGGAGGTGTGAATCACCTCGTTGACCAACGCCGCGCCCTCTTCGTGGGTAGCAGCACTGAGGAGTTGTTGACTGCCAAGGTTGCTCGTCATGATGATTACCGTATTGGTGAAGTCAACAACCCGCCCCTGCCCATCGGTGAGGCGCCCATCATCTAAGAGCTGAAGAAGGACGTTAAAGACGTCGGGGTGTGCTTTCTCGATCTCATCGAAGAGGATTACCGAGTACGGGCGGCGGCGCACTACTTCGGTGAGCTGACCACCTTGGTCGTAGCCGACGTATCCCGGTGGCGCTCCGATAAGGCGGGAGACGGAGAACTTCTCCATGTACTCACTCATATCAATCCGAGTCAGCGCCTTCTCATCATCAAAGAGGAATTGAGCGAGGACTTTTGCTAAGAGGGTCTTACCAACCCCCGTCGGACCGGCGAAGAGGAAGGAGCCTAAGGGGCGCTTCTCATCCCCGATACCCGCTTTGTTTCGGCGAATCGCTGCACTGACTGCTTCAATCGCTTCGCGTTGGCCGACAACTTCGCGGGTGAGAATTTCTTCTAAGTTGAGGTACTTATCGATCTCACTGCTCTTCATCTTTGCGACGGGAACACCCGTCCAGTTGGAGACGATTTTCGCGATGTCATCTTCACTGACCTCTTCGCGAAGAAGCTGATTCCCATTCTCTCGCTCCAGCTCCTCAGTCCACTTCTGAATCTCCCTGGTGAGGGCAGGAATCTCCCCGTGCTTAATTTTAGCAGCTTTGGCGAGATTCCCTTCCCGCTCGGCGCCCTCTTCTTCGCTCTTTAACGCTTCAAGCTTCACCTTTGCATCACGAATTTGGCTAATTGAGGCGCGCTCAGCTTCCCATTGGGTGTGGAGATGATCGCGCTCTTCTTGAAGAACAGAACGCTCTTCATTGAGCTTCTCAAGGCGCTTCTTCGAGGCTTTATCACTTTCGCGCTTCAACGCTTGCTCTTCAATATTCAATTGAAGAATCTTGCGCTCGATTTGGTCAAGGACTTCCGGTTGGCTCTCGATCTCCATCTTCAGCTGACTCGCTGCCTCGTCGATTAAGTCAATCGCTTTATCAGGGAGGAAGCGGTTAGTGATGTAGCGGTTACTCAAGAGTGCTGCTGCAACGAGTGCTTCATCTTTAATCCGCACCCCGTGGTGCACCTCATACCGCTCCTGTAAGCCGCGAAGGATTGAGATTGTCGCTTCAACACTCGGTTCGGTGGTGTACACCGGCTGGAAGCGGCGCTCGAGGGCTTTATCCGCCTCAATGTACTTTCGGTACTCATCGAGGGTCGTCGCCCCAATGGCGTGCAGCTCACCACGGCTTAAGGCGGGCTTAATGAGGTTCGACGCATCAGTCGACCCTTCAGCAGCCCCCGCTCCAACAATTGTGTGGAGCTCATCGATGAAGAGGATAATCGCCCCGTTACTGGCGGTCACTTCTTTGACGACCGCCTTTAGGCGCTCTTCAAACTCACCGCGGAACTTCGCCCCGGCGATGAGCGCTCCAAGATCGAGGCTTAAGAGGCGCTTGTTCTTTAAGGAATCGGGCACGTCGCCACTTGAGATCCTCCGCGCTAAGCCTTCAACGATCGCCGTCTTTCCAACCCCAGGCTCACCGATTAACACCGGGTTATTCTTCGTCCTTCGACTGAGGACTTGCATGATCCGCCGAATCTCTTCATCCCGGCCGATAACCGGGTCGAGTTTGCCACTGCGCGCTAAGAGCGTTAAATCCTTACAGTACTTCTCAAGCGCCTCGTATTGGCTTTCGGGGTCTTCGCTCTCGATTCGAGTGTTCCCTCGAATTGCGACGAGGGCTTGCATAATATTCTCATTGGTGATCCCGAGTTCACTGAAGATCGTACTTGCGTTGCTCTTTGATCGAACGATCGCTAAGAGCACGTGCTCGGCGGCGAGGTATTGGTCTTTAAACTCAGTTGCGATCGCCGTTGCATCGTGGAGCTGGTTAGCTAAGACGCCACTGAGGGAGCGCTTCGCTGATGAGCCGTGGACTTTGCTTAGGCGAGTGATCGCATCTTCAAAGCGCTCTTCAACAACGCGGGGAGATATTCCAATGCGTTCAAACACCGACGGCAAAATCCCCTCTTCTTGTTGTAAGAGGGCGAGGATGAGGTGTTCGGATGTTATTTCAGCGTTTGCGTGCACCGCAGCGAGGCGATCAGCTTCACTGATCGCACTGCGGAGTTTAATCGTCATTTGGTCTATATTCATATCACTGTTTGGCGCAGTGAGAGTTAGGCTTGGAGTCCTTCAAGGTAGCGGGTGATCAGTTCTTTCGACGTTTGAATTGAGTAGGTATCAAAGAACGCCACTTGGAAGCACGACGCTTCTAAGAGAAGCATGAGATGATCAGCTACTTTATCGACGTCACACGCGATAATCTGTCCCTCTTTAATCCCCTGGTTTAAGAGGCGTTTAAAGAGGATCGAAAGCTTCGCGGTCCGCCTCAGGATGATCGCGTTGAAATCCGTTCCATCGCGCTTCATCTGAAGCATCACATCGACTAAGCTGGTGAGCTCGCCTTCATGGTCGTGCGCCTCTTGCATAATGTCGGTACAGATGACCGTCAGCCGCTTAATGAACGATTGTTCGCTCGACCACGCGTACGTGGCGTAGCGGTTGAACATCCGAGCGGTGACGAGCTTCACGGCGTAGTAGTAGATGTCTTCTTTATCTTTGAAATACTGGTAAATCGTCGGACGGGAGATGTTGCACTCACTAGCGATCAACGAGAGGTTGGAGTCCCGATACCCCTCACGCGCAAAGACTTTTAGAGCTGTTTGTAAAATACGCTCCTTGCGCGCTTCATGATCGATCTTTTTCGGCATACCCATTCTCCTGTTTTATACACTATACCACCATGATGTAGAACTTAACAAGTATATTTGGAGGTCCTAGGGAGGACCTCCACAGGCTGCGCCTTCTCCTTCTTACTTAATCTTAATTTCGATTGGCTTTGGGAGAACGACTTCTTTCTTCGGAAGAGTGAGCGTTAAGAGGCCATCGGCAAACTCGCCGGTGATCTTATCTTCATCAACGTTCTCCGGAAGGGTAAAGGAGCGCTCGAAGCAGCGGTAACACCGCTCAGTTACTAAGCGTTTCTCCGAACCTTCTTCAAAGTTCGACTCCTTATTCGAGCTAATCTTCAGTACGTGTTTTTCAACGTTGACCGTCACTTCATCTTGCTTATACCCAGCAAGCTCCGCTTCGAGGACGTACTTATCGTCGTGCTCGACAATATCAACTGCGGGAGTTCGAGCTGTGCTCGTTCCCCACGAGCCAAGAAGATCATTAAAGAGGGAGTCAAAGGGAGAGACTCCGTACCTTCTTCGTGTTACATAGTTCATGTGTGTACCTCCTATGAGTTATTCATTTCACTACGTATGTTGCAACAAGCATGCCAATTGATATTTCCTGGCTTTAAGTTATGTTTTATCACTGTTAGTGTATATATCAAGAGAAACCCGCCCCTTCTAAGTGAAGAGACGGGTCAGAGAGGAACAATCCCCAAGGAGGAACTCATATAGCGTGTCATTTCGACACAACAGGGCCATTATAGCCCTAAAGTAGCTACCATAATCGCCTTAATCGTATGCATCCGGTTCTCTGCTTGGTCAAAGACTACCGAGTGGGAGGATCGGAAGACTTCATCGGTGACTTCTAATTCCGTCAATCCAAACTCGTTGAAGATTTCTTTTCCGATGTGCGTCTTCAAATCGTGAAAGGCGGGAAGGCAGTGTTCAAAGATAACTGAGGGGTTGTTTGAGGCTGTAAGGAGGTCCATCGTCACTTGGTAATCTTTCAAGAGGGCGATACGCTCTTTCGTCTTCGCCTCCTCCCCCATCGATACCCACACATCGGTGTAGATCACATTACACCCCTTCACTGCCTCAAAGGGATCTTCATAACACGTGGTGTACTCATTCACTTCTTTTGGCCACAGCTCTTTTGGACTTGCGATTCGATACTCCATCTTCAGTTGAGCAGCACCAATAGAGAGGGCGTTACTGACGTTGTTTCGTCCATCCCCGACGTAGGTGATGATAAGTTCATGAGGCTTCTTACCGGTATGATCCATTGCAGTGAGTACATCAGCTAAGACTTGGGTGGGGTGATCTTCATTAGTTAAGCCGTTGTAAACGGGCACTCCACTATAAAGGGCGAGCTCTTCAACGATTTTTTGACCAAAGCCCCGATACTCAATGGCATCGTATAAGCGCCCAAGAACTTTGGCAGTATCTTCGATTGATTCTTTCTTCCCCATTTGGCTGTTAGTAAGGAAGGTGACGTTCGCCCCCTCATCAAAGGCAGCGACTTCAAAGGAGCAGCGTGTCCGCGTTGAGGTTTTATCGAAGATGAGGACGATGTTTTTCCCTGAAAGAAGCTTGCCTTCGAGAGAAGAGGGGTACGCCAATCCCTTCTTCTTTGAGCGAAGGTTTTTTGCCAGCTCAAGGAGGAAGAGAATTTCTTCTTCAGTGTAATCGGCGAGAGTGAGGAAGTGGCGGTTCTTTAGTGTATTCATAGGAGGAGTATTGCATAATCATACAAATTTCGTCAATTAATATGCAGGTATTTCCCATATCTTTCCTCTGTCCTTGCATATATATGCACAGGATGATAAAAAAGACCCCCAGGAGAAACTCCCAGAGGTCAACTTTTTACTAAATACGTCTTATTCAGTTACTAAGACCACTTCACCGTTTTTGTAGTGCTCAGCAACGTACGCTTTAATCTTCGGCCCCCGAAGGGCGGCTACCAAGGCGACGATTGCAGCGTCGTTCTCGCGGCCAGCTTTCACTGCGATGACGTTCACGTACGGACTGTCAGCGCCTTCAACGAGGAGACCGTCTCGGGTGGCGATGAGGCCAGCGGGGATTGCGTAGTTTCCGTTGATGATCGCTCCATCGACGTCCTGAAGAACGCGAGGAAGACTTGCCGCTTCAATTTCGCTGAAGCGAAGGCCTTTGGGGTTGGAGGCGATATCAAGGGGGGTTGCCTCTAAGCCAGCGTTCGGAGCAAGGGTTAATAGTCCAGCACTCTCAAGGAGCAACAGCGCGCGCCCTTCGTTGGTCGGGTCGTTCGGGATCGCAATCGTTGCCCCTTGGGGAAGAGCGGCGAGGCTCTTATGGCGATCACTGTAGAGGGCAAAGGGTTCAACGTGGATACCACCGGCATTCACTAAGTGGAAGCCCTTGTCTTTGTTGAAGGACTCGAGGTACGGGATGTGCTGGAAGAAGTTGGCATCCAGTTCCCCGCTTTCAAGCGCTTCGTTGGGGGTGACGTAGTCAGTGAACTCCTGCACCTTCAAGGTGTAGCCTTGGGCAGCAAGGTCGTCAATGACGAGGTTTAAGAACGCGGCGTGCGGCTCGGGGGTCGCCCCAACGAGAATCGTCTTACCGTCTTTGGCTTCTTTCGTCCCAGCGGCAAAGATTAAGGCTGCACTGAGCAGAACTAAGGTGATAGCTATTAGATACTTTTTCATTTCATACTCCTGTTTCTCATGTGGGATGGATTGATTCTTGTATTGTGTTAGCGCCGGGCGAGAAGCCGAGCACTGATGCGGTTGCCAATTATCTGAACGATCTCAACGAGAACGAGGATAATAATGACAGCAACCAACATAATATCGCCGCGGAAGCGCTGATACCCGTAGCGGATTGCTAAGTCCCCAAGACCACCACCGCCGATCGCGCCAGCCATTGCTGAGTAGCCGATTAAGCTGATGATCGTGAGGGCAACGCCACTGACTAAGGAGGGCATCGCCTCAGGGATCAGGACCTTCCAGACGATCTGAAAGTTCGTAGATCCCATGGCACGGGCGGCTTGAACGACGCCCGGATCCACCTCCTTAAGCGCGGTTTCAATAACACGCGCAACGAACGGAGCTGCCGCAATCGACAGCGGAACGATTGTAGCGGCAGTGCCGATACTCGTTCCAATCAATAATCTTGAAAGGGGAAAGAGTAAAATCATGAGAATAATAAAGGGGAAGGAACGAAGCACGTTCACAATTCGGCTAATCACCGAGTTTAACAGGGGCATGGGGATAATACCGCCCTGCTCCTCTTCACCGGTGATAAAGAGGAGAATCCCTAAGGGAAGTCCAAGGATTAAGGAAAAGAGGGTGGAGAAGAAGACCATGCTCAGGGACTGCAACGTCGATGACCAGACCAACAGCCAAACTTTTGCATTCATCACTGCCCCTCCTTTTCTACAACAACTCCGAGCTCGCGTAGTCGCTCAACGACTTGTTGTTGCTCTTCTTCATTTCCTTGAATATCTACTACCATCGTACCAATTTCAACCTCACCACCGACCTTTTGGACACCACCGGCGCGTATATTGAAATCAATGCCTGTTTCACGGGTGATTTGACTGAGAATTGGTTGGTCGGTTGTCGTTCCGCGGAAGCGGAGGGTGTACGCCCCTTTCTTACTCGACCACTGAACCATCTTCTCTTCACCGGCGCTATCTGATCCGACTAAGTGGGCGAGGAACTCTTTTGTTACATCGCTTTCAGGGTTAGCAAAGATGTCAGTCACGAGGCCTTCTTCGACAACCACCCCATCGTTCAAGACGGCAACGAGGTCACACACATCCCGAACGACTTCCATCTGGTGGGTGATCATGACGATTGTAAGGCCAATCTTTCGTTGAATCTCTTTTAAGAGGGAGAGGATTGAGTGGGTTGTTTGCGGATCGAGGGCACTAGTCGCTTCATCACAAAAAAGGATATCCGGATTCCCTGCTAAGGAGCGGGCGATCGCAACACGTTGTTTCTGCCCCCCACTTAAGGTGGAGATGGGAGCTTTACCGCGATCACCAAGGCCAACAAGCTCTAAAAG
>JBBADN010000045.1:0-8036 GCA_041656455.1 Sphaerochaeta sp.
CTGAACCCGTCCTGATCCATCACCTTTGACGAGCGCCTTCACTTCACTGAGGGTCGTCAAGTTGAAGTCTCCGCCGATCGAGTGCTTCAAGGCGGAAGAAGCGACTGCGAAGTTAATCACATACTCTTCATCATCGCCGTACTCACTGAGGGCGTAGATTAATCCGGCGCTGAAGGAGTCCCCACCACCGACGCGGTCGATGATATCGGTAATCTCATAGGAGCGGGAGAGGTAGAAGCCCGTCTTTCCATTGAGGGCAGCGCTCCACCCGTTCACATCAGCACTGCGGCTTTCGCGCAGAGTGACACCGATGACACTGATGTTGGGGAATTGCTTCTTCACCTCTTCGGTGAGGGCTTTGTAGACTTCAATGTCCAACTCACCACTGGTCACATCAACGGGAGCTTCAATGCCGAGGCACTTCTGAACGTCCTCTTCGTTAGCGATAATAACGTCCGCATGGGTAACAAGCTCGCGCATCACTTCAACGGCACTCTTGCCCCACTTCCACAGCTTCTTGCGGTAGTTGAGGTCGATCGAAACGGTTGCTCCTTGCTTCTTCGCTTCTTTTAAAGCAGCGAGGGTAGAAGCGGCGGCAGCTTCACTAACAGCGGGGGTGATTCCCGTGACGTGGAGCCACGCAGCGTCTTTAAGAATTGCTGCGAAATCGAAATCACTGGGCTGGGCAGTAGCAATTGAGGATTCAGCGCGGTCGTACACGACGAGACTTGGGCGCTGGTTTGCTCCAGTTTCAAGGAAGTAAATCCCAACGCGCCCTTCTTCGGTGCGAAGGATTGCTGAGGTATCAACACCGTAGCGGTGGACTTCCCGGACCGCTGCTTCACCGATTGCGTTCTTCGGCAGGGCAGTGACAAACTGGGCGTCTTTACCGAGGAGGGAGAGCGAAACAGCAACGTTTGCTTCTCCACCACCAAAGGTAGCCTCTAAGGCGGGGCTTTGGAAGAATCGCTCATGGCCGGGGCTCTTAAGGCGTAGCATGATTTCACCAAATGTTACAAATTTTTTACTCAAGGTTTTTCCCTCCGTATCTCTTGCTATTTACTACTATAGAGAGTATAGTTGGCACTGTCAATGTATATTGAAACAATGTTTCATATTTAAAAAGGAGTTCTCCCATGGATGACCAATTGATGAAAAAAATCCAAACTATCGGTCTTGTACCGGTTGTAAAAATTGATGATGCTGCGAACGCTGTTCCCCTCGCCAAAGCGATGATCGCCGGTGGCCTACCGGTTGCTGAAGTTACCTTCCGAACCGCCGCTGCTGAAGAGGCGATCACCAACATCGCCCGGGAAGTACCAGAGATGCTCCTTGGAGCAGGAACGGTCACTAACGTTGAGTTTGCGAAGAAAGCTGTCGCTGCTGGAGCGAAGTTCCTCGTCTCCCCTGGCTTTAACCCCGCAGTCGTCGATTGGGCCCTTGAACACAACGTCCCGATCGTCCCTGGGGTGTGCACTCCAAGTGATATCGAAGCGGGCTTAAGCCGCAACCTCTCAACACTGAAGTTCTTCCCCGCTGAAGCAAGTGGTGGGGTTGATATGTTAAAGAACTTCGCCGGTCCGTTTCCCAATTTGATGTTCATGCCCACTGGTGGAATTAACGCAAAGAACCTCAGCTCCTACGCCTCCTTGTCCAACGTCTTAGCTGTTGGAGGTTCTTGGATGGTCAAGGGTGACTTAATCGAAAACGAGAATTGGGATGAGATCACCGCCTTATGTGCTGAAGCAGTTCAGGCACTGCAAGGTCTTCGTTTCGCCCACATGGGCATTAACGAGACGAGCAAAGAAGCGGCTCTGAAGGCAGCTGCGGCGTTTGAACTTCTTGGAATGACGAAGAAAGTCGGAAACTCCTCCACCTTCCTTAACAGCGACATCGAAGTGACCCACGCCCCCTTCAATGGAACGCACGGGCACATTGGCTTTGCGTGCTACAACGTCGATCGTACCGCGAGTTACTTAGAGGCTAAAGGCTTTACGATTGACCAAGAATCGGTGAAGCGTAACGACAATGGAACGATGAAGAGCTGCTACTTCAACGAAGAGATCGCAGGCTTCGCCTTCCACTTAATTAAAGGATAGTCACCCCGTCTTCAATGACGAACGGATCAGCGACGCCGAGGACTTTCACCTCCTGAAGGTGAATCGAAACGTTTCTCAGGCGAACGCCGCGATTATTAATTTCCGGTAATCCCTCATACATCTCACTCTCCTCAATGGGAGTGAGATTTTTTTCATTCACCCCAAGGCTCGAGTCCTTGATCGTAAGGTTGTGAATCGGCTCCTCGGGAAGGCCGACGATGAAGCCGGCGCTGGAGGTCGAGCCGTGCGCTTGGCACGCTTCGATGAGGATGTTGCTGATCGAAGGGGTTGTATCGAGGATTGGCTTGGCGTCTAAGGAGAAGAGCGTCATATCCTTGCTTCCTGGGCGGTAGTACATATTTATAGCGATCGGACAGAGGTTGTTCTTCATCGTTAGGTTTCGATAGTGGAGGTTTTCTATTCGTCCTCCCCGACCGCGGCGGGTTTTAATCCGAATCCCACGGTCGGTTCCATCAAAGAGGCAGTGCTCAACGAGGACGTTTCGTACCCCAGCGGCGGTTTCGCTGCCGATGACCGCCCCACCGTGGGCGCTCTTGACGGTGCAGCGCTCGATCGTCACCCCAACAGTCGGCCACGCCGTCTTCACCCCGTCACTGCCGCTACCACTCTTCAAGGCGATTCCATCGTCACCAACATCGATGTAGCAGTGGCGAATCACAACATTTGTGCATGAATCGATGTCGATTCCATCGGTGTTTGGCGCCATCTTTGGGTTGATAATCGTCACCCCATCGATGACGATCTTTTCACTGTAGAGGGGGTGAAGCGTCCAAAATGGGGAGTTCTGCAGAGTAAGGCCTTCGATGTGGATTGAGCTGCTGTGAAAGATTTGTAGTAAGGGGGGCCTAAGAAATTGGCTTTGTCGCCCGCCCCCTCCTCCACTTTGGTGCTCGAAGCCGGGGTTTAACGCAGCGAAGGAGCGCTCTAAGTCGGTAATCGGCTCCGGTTGCACTTTCTTTGTTCGCGCTTCTTCCCACCACCACGATCCTCCGCCATCGAGGACTCCGCTGCCGCGAAGGTGGACGTGCTCACTGTGGGTGATCATCAAGGCGGGGTGAAGCGCCCAGCAGTTTACCCCCTCCCACCGGGTGTAGACGGGGGGATAGAGCTCAGGGTCTGCGATAAAATGAAGATGCGCTCCCTCTTCAAAGGTGATGGTCACGTTCTTCTTCGCTAGGCGAAGGGCACCGGTAGCGTAGACTCCCTTGGGGATGGTCAGCTCATCGCCTTCATTAAGCGCATCAAAGCGCCCCTGAAGGCTTTTTGTATTATCGGTGACTCCGTCGCCGACTAAGGGTCCATACTCGGTATTCATCATTTCTTTACTCCCCTTTCGATCCCCTCTATACTGAGAGTATGAAAACCTTTGGAATTCGCGCCCACGATTTGGGAACTTTTTCGAGCCCTGAGGCTCTTGCTACTGAAATTGCCACCTATGGAGCACTTCCAATCCAACTCGCTATCGCCAAATCCTTTCCAAGCCTCGCTCCCCTGAATGAAGAGCTTGCAGAAACCATTCGAAGAGCGTTTGACGCTCAAGGAATCAGGGTAGCGGTTCTTGGCTCGTACATCAACCTAATTCATCCCGACAAAAAGGAGCGCGATCGTCAGCTTAAGAGCTTTGAAACCCACCTAAGTCTCGCCCCAATTATCAAAGCGGCGATGGTGGGAACGGAGACGGGCTCCGTAACACCTAACTGCTCCTATCATCCTGATACCGCTAATCCCAAAAACCTCGAAATCCTCTACGCCTCCCTCGAGCGGCTGGTAAACCACGCAGCAAAGGTCGGTTCAGTCGTTGCAGTCGAAGCGGTTGCGAAGCAGCACACGATTAGCTCAATTGAGCGCATGGCTCACCTCGCCGAGCGCTTCGATACCCCTCACCTTCAAATCATCTACGACCCAGTGAATCTCGTTCCCTGGATCGGCTTACCCGAAGCCGACGGCTCCTACCGCTCAACGCCCTCAGTTGAAGCACAGCGACGCTTCACGGACGCTGCCCTCGATAGCTTTGGCTCAAGGATCGCCGCCCTCCACGTGAAAGACTTCGCCCTTAACGCCGATGGCTTTAAGATCGGGGACCTCCCCGTTCTTGAAGGCGTCTTTCACTGGCGGGAGTTTCTAGCAGATCTAAGAAGGCGCAATATTGACGTCCCCGCTCTCTTAGAAAATGTGAATCCAAAAACCCTCGCCTCAACACTTGAAACGCTACATTCATTTTGAGTGAGGATGAGGAGAGTTTTGAGGGAGTTTTTTGCACTTTCCAGACTTTTTTAAAAGAGCAGTGGCTGGGCAAAGGAAACCGGGCGTTTATTATCCGAAAGAATTTGGCTCATGTACTCATGGTCTAAGTGAAGGCGATCGACGATCCTCAAGAGCAGATCCTCGGGGATGAGGTTCTGCTCAACAAAGAGGTAGAGCAGCGCCTTTTCAGCGATCTTCTCAACCTTTAAGGAGTTTAATAATATCGCCTGATCAGGGGCATTTGCCGAGCGCTCCATCACACTGTGATAGAGCTGGGAGGTAGGCATATCGTCTTTAAGGGCGATGAGCTCCTTGATCAACGGCTTTTCATCACCAGCGGCGGCTTCTTGGCCGAGGGGTTTAAGGGTGAAGAACGTGTACTCTTTGCCGGGCAGGTAGTGGTGTTCATCACACCGAGCGGCGTAGTTCGGCTCAACGGAGCTATCTTTATGCTCATCACCGCCAACGATGATCAACGGATCAAAGTAGAGGGCGGGACACTCCTGTCCATCAACTTGGTAGTAGCGGTACGTGTAAAACGCATCACGGAGGCAGTCGGGGTGCTCGCAGTACGCCGTTAAGGGAATAACGTCCGTAGCGATATCGAGCATGAGGCGCGCCGTTGCATTAAAGAGGTCGCGGCGGAAGTTTAGGATCAAGGAGGGGAAGATAAACATCACTCCCCGTTCATAGCTGTGGTTACGCACCACGTAGGCGAGGCGTTCATCGAAGAACGACGCCTCATCGATAATAAAGGTACCGACAGTGGGGTTATCCGCTAAGACGCGCTCAAGGTCAAACGAATCTTTAATGAGGGCGATGTTATCCCCACAGCGGATGTACCCGTTGCGGTAGACCATCGCATCACTGGGGGCGTCAGGGAAGCGCGAAGCGTCAATTTGAGCACGAACGAAGAAGACGTTTCTTCGATCAACGTCGTTGGTGGAGGTAAGAGTGCGCACCACCTCCCCTTTCTTTTGAGCGATCGCCGCGTCCCGCCAAACGCGGGCGGCGAATTCAGTTTTCCCCGAACCCATTGGGCCAATTAAGAGCACCCTTCGCCCGGGGACGGTGAAGTCAAAGTGGGAGAAGGTTTCATGAAAGGCGAGGGTTGGAAAGCCCAGGCTTTTTAAGAAGTCCTGGGCTTGGGGGGATTGCTCAATGTGCGCCATCGATAATCGCTACTCCGTTGGATGTTCCAATCCTGGTTGCGCCCGCTTCCACCATGGCGAGGAAGTCTTCGTACGTTCGAACGCCACCGGAGGCTTTCACTCCCGTCTCGACTCCAACGGTTTTGCGCATCAAGGCGACGTCTTTCGTTGTTGCCCCACCAGTTGAGAAGCCAGTGGATGTTTTTACGTAGTCAGCGCCACTTGCTTTGGCAAGACGGCACGCTCGGGCTTTCTCTTCATCACTTAAGAGGCTCGTTTCAATGATTACTTTCAGCGTTGCTGCGCGGCCGCATATCGTTTTAACGGCGGTGATATCCTCTTGAACTTTGTCATCTTGGCGCCCTTTTAAGTAGCCAATGTTGATGACCATATCAATTTCACTCGCTCCGGCTTGAATCGCTTTCTTCGCCTCATACGCTTTCGCCTCGGTGCTCATCGCCCCAAGGGGGAAGCCAACGACGGTGCATACCTTCACTGAGCTCTTCTCTAAAAGCTTTGCGCACGTGCTGACCCAACAGCTGTTGACGCATACTGAAGCAAAATTATACTTAGCCGCTTCTTTACACACTTGTTCAATGCGCTCTTTGGTCGCATCAGCGGCGAGAACCGTGTGGTCAATGTATTTAGCAATATCCTCTTGTTTCATAAAGGCCCTCCTAACACTACACACAGCTTACTCGAAATTGAGAGGGCGGGCAATTGGAGAATGCTTGACGGAGCGAACTCTTGCTAATACCCTAAGTCCATGATTCTTGAAACAATTGAACGCTACTACATGTGGGCTTTAATCGGTATTCTTCTCCTCAACCTTACCCAACGAAAGATCCCAAACAGCCATAAGAAGCGAACAGCTACGCTCTACCTCGCTTCAGTCCTCCTCCTCTTTGAACTTGGAGTCGTCACGATCCTCACCCAAGGGTGGAATCACTACCTCGCTTGGCCGCTTGCGGTGGGATGTGTCTTGATCATCTACCTCCTGCGCAAGCGGGCGTGGCCGTTTAAACTGCGCTGCGTTGAGTGTAACGCAAAGCTCGACTTCAACCACGTCATCGGTGGTGATGAGAACCTCTGTCGCTCGTGTTGGGAAAAAGCCCACCCCGAGGCGGTAGTGGAAGAAGAAGTCATTGAAGTAGTAATTGAGCCCAATGATGCCACAGCTGTTGAACAAATCGATTGGGAGAGCTGGGACCCCAGTGAAGTGTGCGTGATCACCTACCTCTTTGAGGGGGATAAGGTCCTCCTCATTGAAAAGAAACGAGGCCTTGGGGAGGGGTATGTAAACGCCCCTGGTGGGCACATCGAAGCGGATGAAACAGCCGCCGAAGCGGCGATTCGCGAGTTCAAAGAAGAGACACACCTTGAGGTCAGGGACCTTGAGATGGTGGGGGTTCTTAACTTCCAATTCCGCGATGGTCTGGCGATGAAGGCGTACGTCTTCTTCACCCACACCTATGAGGGTGAGTATCAGGAAACCGATGAGGCGAAGCCTTTCTGGATTCCAGTCGCTGAGATTCCGTATGATCAGATGTGGGAGGATGATCGCTACTGGCTTCCCCCTGCATTAGAAGGAAAACACTTTGAAGGCTTCTTCATCTTCGATGAGAAGGTGATGGTTGATCAGAAGATCACCTTCAAAAGCGAAGAGTAATCGAGTACCCTACTCATAATGGTCACGTTGAAAGAAGAAGCTTCAATTGAGATTGAAGTTAAAAAATCTCGCTTCATCGCCCGGGCGATTCCTATCTCCTCGCTTGAGGAGATTAAGGCGCTTGTTCAAGAAGAGCGAGCAGCCCACCCCGGGGCAAACCACGTCGTTCACGCAGCGGTCGTGGGCCCAAAAGGGGACCTCTACAGCTACAGCGATGACCGTGAACCAAAGAATACCGCCGGTCGGCCCGCCTTAGAGGTCCTTAAGGGCAGTGGCATCACCAACATCCTCATCCTCATCACTCGCTACTTTGGCGGAACGCTCTTAGGCACTGGGGGGTTGGTGAAGGCATACGCTCAGAGTGTACGCGAGCTCATCCCGCTCTTGTCCACCGAAGAACTCATCGATAAGACTACGTTCACCGTTTCAGTCGAATATTCGCTCTTCGAAGTGCTTAGACTCCACCTTACTGCCCTTAACGCTGAGATTATCAACGAAGAATTCGCCACCGATGTGACGATCACCGCAACCCTTCCAACAGCTGTAATCGAAGAGCTCGCCTCTTACGTACAAAACCTCACCAGTGGGAACTCAACGCTTACCGTCGATGCCCACGTTCCTACGTAATAAAGTGCATCGCTTACGTTGAAAATATCTACAGCGTAATACGAGAAACAAGAACGCTGTTATTATCGGCGAGAGAGCTTACTAAAGGAGAGCTCAGGATTTTCCTCTTCGACTACCTCTTCAACGATCTCTTGTCCCTCTCGCCCTTCATCGATCACCCAAGCGAGGCGAATGGCGATGCTTATGGCGTGCTCTACCGCAAGGGGATCGATCGCAGAGAGGGTA
>JBBADN010000046.1:0-8034 GCA_041656455.1 Sphaerochaeta sp.
AAGCGGTAAAGAGGAGCTCAGCAGTATAGGAGTCATCGATTGTATACGCCGAGACCGAGCCATTGTCGGTCTCACTGACACTGTAGAGGATTCGTTCCCGTCGATTAAAACACTGAAACGTTGGCTGTTCAATGGAAGAGATGCCACCGATTCGAGTGAGGCTTCCAACGTGATCATTAACGTGGAAGAACGTGATTCCCTCTTGATGTTTGGATGATCTACTGCCGACTGCAAGTACTGCCATGGGTCTATCATAGCACACTATTTTTTGAGCGCTACTGGACAACCAAGGTAAATTTTCTTAGACTACCTTCATTCTGGGCGCGTAACTCAGCGGGAGAGTGCTACCTTCACACGGTAGAAGTCGTTGGTTCAAATCCAATCGTGCCCAAAAAAGCGCGAGTAAGATCAATCCTTACTCGCGTTTCTCGTTTCTGGTGAGGCTTCTTACTTGTCGTACTCCTCACTCCACCCACACTTCGAGCACGTATAGACGACCTGTTCATTCCCGATGAAGCCACCGAGGAGGCCTTTTTTCCCAAAGAGAAAGGCGCCGAACAACGCTTTGGATACACTGAATCCACTTCGGTACGAAGACTCACGTTGCCACCCCGAAATTTCACCACACACTGGGCACGCATACGGTGTGCTGGCCATCTCCGTCCTCCTTACTCTCAACGCTAGCTCTAGTATACCACACCATTTCTCATTGACAGAGAGCGCAAATCCCCAATCTAATATGTTCTTTTTTGCCGCTACGCTTCCAATTATTCTGAGCAAAGCTTCACTGAAAGAGATAAATCTCAAAAATCACGGAAGAAAATGCGCTAAAACACCGCGCAAAGGGTCATGGATACAGATTTTTGTTTCATTCCCTGGTGGGGTGGTGTAAAATTATGGGTAGTAACATTCATATTTGTAGTATGAAATTGATAGTACCTTAGGAGGTTAGTATGGCAGACGAAAAGAAAACTCCAGACAAAAAAGAAGCTGAAGTTAAAAAAGAACCTGCAGTCAAGAAGGAGGCTCCAGTAAAAAAGGGCATATTAAGTTGGTATTTTAACTTTAACTTGCTCTATCGGATCTTGATCGGATTGGTTCTTGGAGCTCTTTTGGGAATCATCTTTAAAGAAAAGATTCTTTGGATCGCACCTTTTGGAGATCTCTTTGTACGGCTCTTGAAGATGATCATGATGCCGATTATCTTCTCCACCTTAGTCGTTGGAGCAGCATCAATCAGCCCAGCAACGCTCGGTAAAGTAGGCCTTCGAGTGGTCCTCTTCTACCTTGTTACTTCAGCATTTGCTGTTGTTATTGGCTTGTTGATGGGAACTATCTTCCGCCCAAGTGCCGAGATGGGAGCCCTCATCGCTGGTGCCGCTGGTAAGGCAGCTGCAAAGACTCCAGTCTCAGCAGTGCTTTTGAACATCATCCCAACCAGTGTTGCCCAAGCAGTTGTGAACGAGACCGTTCTCCAAGTTATCTTCTTTGCGATCATCTTCGGTGTAGGCGTATCGTACCTGAACATCAGCAAAGAAAAGCGCTTAAAAGCCGCTGGTGAAACGTTACTCGCCGTCTTTGATGGCACTGCTGAAGTTATGATGCGGATGGTCACGGGAATCATGCAATACGCCCCGATCGGTGTTTTAGCCCTTGTTGCTGACGTCTTTGCCAAACAAGGCTCGAAGATTGCTGGCTCCTTGGCTGTTGTTACCGTCGCAAGCTTCATTGGGTATGCAATCCACGTTGTTCTTGTTTACGGTGGATTATTGATGCTTAATAAGCTCTCGATCAAGCGCTTCTTCCGCGATGCAAAAGATCCGTTCATCACCGCCTTTGTTACCCGTTCCTCCAATGGAACCCTCCCAGTAACGATTGAAGCTGCAAAGAATCTTGGAATTCCAAAAGACGTCTACGCGTTTTCCCTCCCCCTTGGGGCAACGATTAACATGGACGGAACAGCAATCTACCAAGGTGTTTGTGCGATCTTCATTAGCTTGACGGTAACTGGTGCAAACTTCACCCTTGGACAGATGGGAATTATCATCATCACTGCAACCCTCGCATCCATCGGAACCGCTGGTGTTCCAGGAGCTGGTGCAATCATGCTCTTGATGGTTCTTGAGTCAGTTGGCTTACCCGTCGTTGAAGGATCCACTGTTGCTGGTGCGTACGCAATGATTCTTGGAATCGACGCAATCCTCGACATGGGCCGAACCGCTCTTAACGTAACCGGTGACCTTACCTGTACGACCGTTGTTTCGAAGGGAATGGGCTTACTCGATCAGAAAGCCTGGGATTAAGTACTAGAAATTCTGGTATATCGGGGACCTTCGGGTCCCCATTCTTTTACTCCAGTGGTTGTTCAACTGCCCAGACAAAGAGTTCTAAGACTCGGCGGGAAACCATGTGGAAGGTAAAGAGTTCATCATTCACAACAAAAGAAATCGATGAGGTAAAGAAGCGCTTTTGAAACGCTGGCTTTTCGACGTGTTCGCGTTTTACCGCTTGAACCTCGGGGGCTCGGCCAACTGAAGAGCGAATGATGATGAGTCGGTGGGTAGTAACAACAAGCATCTTCTTCTTTCCATCGTGTAGGCCAACGGCGATGGAGTTAATCTTTTCATGGGGGAAGAGGGTTCCAGCTAACGCTTTGTTTTCACTGCGAAAGCCGTAGAGGTCGTAGATGTACAACTCCTGCATTCGCTCCCTAACTGACTTAATTGATGCCATACTCTTTCCTCCGAGTTGTACTATACCACAGATGACTCCTTGTCGGCGAAGAAATGGTAGAGTACCCTGTAGCTATGAATGCAATAGGTGTGATCGGGGGCGTTGGCCCCATGGCGGGCGTTGACTTCGCCCAGAAAGTTTTTGAAAACACGATCGCTGCTTCTGACCAAGAACACATCGATCTCTTTCTTACCTCAACACCGAGGATTATCGGAGACCGTACTCGATATCTCCTTGAAGGAGGCACTAATCCTGCCGAAGGCCTGTATCACAACGCCCTTCAGCTCATCAGCCTCGGGGCAACAACGTTAGTCATTCCGTGTAATACTGCCCATGCTCCACCAATCTTTAATGAAGTCAAAGAACAGCTTTCAAGAAACTTTCCTCACATTCTTCTCCTTCATATGATCGAGGAGACCGCTAAAGAAATCGCCCATCAATTTCCTAATCCTACGACGATTGGCTTGATGGCAACCCTTGGTACCCACGCCCTAAAGACGTACCCTGCGGCGCTTGAGCATTATCGGCACATTAGCCTCATCGAACCTGATGAAGAAGGAAAACATCGCGTTCATGATGCAATTTATAACTCGGACTATGGAATCAAAGCCAAAAGCCCAGTGAGTGAAACGGCGTTAGACATTTTACTGAGAGAAGCCCACACCCTCCAATCTCGCGGGGCCAAAGCGATTATTCTTGGCTGCACTGAACTGCCGCTAGCATTAACGAACAAGACGATTGACCTTCCTCTGATCGACCCAACGGAGATTCTCGCTCGGTCGGCAATTTGGCACACCGAAGGTAGTAAATTAAAAGACAGGTGAATATGATTACCTATGTATGTGAAACATGTGCAAAGACGTACCCGTTAAGTACCCACCGGTATCGGTGTGAGTGTGGCTCCTTACTCACTCTTTCATACCCAAAAGAAAAACCTGATTTTGATAATCTTGGGCCTACGACTTCGCTATGGCGGTATCACTCAGCGTTGCCCCCATTTAAAGAAGAGACGATAACGAGGTTGACGATGGGCGAGGGGGGTACACCCCTGATTCAACTCGAACCAAACCTCCTCGGTAAAGCCGACTACCTCATGCCAACGCTCTCCTTTAAAGATCGAGGGGCGGTGATGCTCGTCGCTACGATGGTTGAACACGACATCACGCACTGCGCAATTGACTCCAGTGGGAACGCCGCCACAAGCGTCGCAGCGTACGCCGCTCGGGTTGGTATTGCAACAGAAGTCTTTGTTCCCGCTGATACGAGTGCAAAGAAACTTGCTCAAATCGAAGCCCATGAAGCGACAGTTCACAAGATTGAAGGCCTCCGCGATGAAACAACAAAGGCGATCCTCTCCTACATTGAAGAGACGGGAATATACTATGCAAGCCACATCTTCAATCCACTCTTTTGGGAGGGAACAAAGACGTATATTTATGAGATCTTTGAAACGCTCAAAGCATTGCCTGAGGTATTAGTAATCCCTGTTGGAAATGGAACGCTCTTAATGGGGGTGTGTCTCGCCCTCACTGAGCTCTTAGAGTGGCACCTCATCGATAAATATCCCCTCGTTGTCGCAGTCCAAGCAGCTCACTGCGCTCCGCTTGCTACAGCGTATGAGCATCAAAGTTTAATCCCTGAAGTCGTCAACGTTCAACCAACCCTCGCCGAAGGGATCGCCTCAGGGCATCCAGCCCGAGGAGAAGATATCCTTACCGCGATGAAGAGAGTTGGAGGGCGGTTTGTTACCGTCACTGAAGAAGAAATCAGCCAAGCTCAAAAAGACTTAGCCCGCCAGGGTCTTTACGTTGAACCTACAAGTGCCGCGAACTACGCTGGGTATCGTGTTGCCAAAAGAAATGATTGCACCCTCGGTGATAAAAAAGCCCTGCTCCCGTTGTGTGGTTCAGGGCTTAAAAGCTCATAACATAATTACTCTTTCGTCAGTTCCCAGACAGCAGAGTGTCCTCTACCATCACCGCGACACGGTGGGAATCGTTTCCCTTCACCCATGTTCACAGTTCGCTCTGGGTGTTCTGAGCAGTGGTATACCCCAGCTTCAGTACACGTCTTACCAGTTCGGGTTCGTTCAACCACTACTGGAGGAACAACGATTGCTGCCGCAACCTTTGGAGCTACCTTTGGCTCAGCCTTTGGTGCAACCTTTACCTCTGGCTTAGCCTTGGGCTTTGGTTCAGCTTTGGGCTTAGCCTTTGCAGTAGCAACGAGGCCTAAGATCCATCCTTTGGCTCCACGGTATCCTTTGGCAAAGAAGGTAGCAGTTGCTTTCGTTCCTTTATTAATCCCATCGCTGATATTCGGCCAAAGCGTCTTAATCGTCTTGTCCATTGTCGGAACAGTGGAGGAGTCAGGCTTTGATGAGATTGGATCATCGGGGCCATGAGTCTCATCCTTGCGGTTCTTATACCGATACCAGGCAAAGAAGATCAGGAGTAAGAGGAGTAGGAGGAGAAGGATCCACCACCACGGGCATCTTCGCTTCTCTTTCACTACGACAACAGCGCCTGGCTCTTCCTCTTCACCAGCGGTGAGAACAAGGCCGCTCTCCTTCACATCTTCAGCTTTCTCAATAACAACTGGAGCTTCTTGGACTGGCTCTAGTGTAGCTTGGACAACAGGAGCGGGTGCTACCACAGTGGGCTCTTCAACAACTGGTGCTTCAACAACTACAGGCTCTTCAGCACTGGCGATGAAGAGTGGAATAGGCTCCGCGGCGATTGGCTCAAGCTCAACCCACATCTGTTGGCTGGAATCCCAGATAAATGCAACGTTCTCTAAGACACTACCGTCATCGGCGATCATGGAGAAGTATTGGACTTCACCGTGGATGATACGCGCTTCAGGGACGGCTGGCTCTTCAGCTCGCTCAACGAAGAGTGGGGTAGGCTCGAGCACGATTGGCTCATATTCAACCCACATTTCAAGGTCATAATCGTAGACGAAGGGTACGTTCTCAAGGACCGATCCATCATCGGCGATCACAGAGTAGTATTGGATCTCTTGATCAGCTCTGACTTCAGTAACTGGCTCATATTCAACCCACATCTCAAGATCGTAATCGAAGACGAAGGGCACGTTCTCAAGGACCGATCCATCATCAGCGATCACAGAGTAGTATTGGATCTCTTGATCAGCTCTGACTTCAGTAATTGGCATGATGACAACAAGATCTGCCTCTTCAGCACGTTTCGCCTCTTCGGCGAGTCTTGCTTCCTCAGCGATTCGGGCTTCCTCAGCAAGTCGTGCTACTTCAGCGAGTATTGTTTCTTCGGCAAGTCGAGCCTCTTCAGCAATTCGGGCAAGCTCGGCGAGGCGAGCAATTTCAGCTTGGCGGGCGGCTTCAGTAGCGCGAGCGGCCTCAGCAAGGCGGGCAGCTTCAGTCGCACGGCCAACTTCAGCAGCGTGGAGTGCCTCAGTGGCTGTACGGACTTCTGCTGCGGCAGCAGCTTCAACAGCTCGCTCACTCTCAAGCTGGCGTTGGATGCGCTCAAGCTCAACCCACATATCCTGCTCTTCATTGTAGACGAACGGTACGTCTTCAAGGACGGTTCCATCGTCATCGATGACGGAGTAGTACTCAATTCCGCGGTCGATCATCGCTGTCGTTCGAGCAGTGGCCTCAGCGGCAGCAATGCGGGCTATTTGTAGTTCTTTAAGTTCTTCCGAAGCACGGTCTAATTCAGCGGTGAACTCCGCCAAAGCGCCGTCTTCGTACTCAACCCACATATCTTGCGTTCCATCGTCGGCAAATACTGAGTCGTATTGGATATCCAACGCACTGAATTCAGAAGGTTTGCGATAGCCATCGTACACTGGCGGTAATGCTCCTTCGAGCTCAACCCATCGTTCTTCTTCAACATCGTAGACGAACGGGACATTGCTACGGCGCGTACCATCACCGGCGATGACATCCTCAAATTGCACGTTCTGTTCGAGGCCACGGATGTTTGAACGAGTAGTGGTGTACGGGTAGCGATCGACATCGAGGTGTTGCTCGATTGGTTCGTACTCAACCCACATCTGTTCCTGTTCATCCCAGACGAAGGCTACGTTATCGATCGGCTCGCCATCTTCCCTGATGGTGGAGTAGTAGTGAACATCGTACTTCCACTCTTCAAGGGTCGTCTCATTCCACTGACCGGTAGTGCGGTCGTAGACGTAGGTGCGGGTTCTGGACCACGTTGTTCCATCATCGGAGGAGTCTTGGACGTGAAGCACATCACCATCATCAAACTCAGCAAAGTCAATCGTCGAATCACGATCAACGTTCGTCCACTTGCTCTCATCCTCATCATTGACTTGGTAGCGAACGGTAGTGACGCGTTCATCTTCACTTTCATGGGTGAATGTCCGCTTGACTTCTTCAACCTCAGTAACTCGTTTCTCGTCGTCATCTCGGAGGGGTGCTTCTTGGTCTCGGCGTTCAGAAGCGCGTTCATCAGCTCGCTTAATGACATCAGGGCTAACACCGTGGCGGACTTGATCCTTGACAACCGCCCGCTTCGTATCGAAACGTACCCCAAGGAGGAGGCGAAGTTGTAACCCCAAAACAAGTGATTGCGCATCGTCGTAGTCACGTTCGAAGAAAACAGCGAACTCAGGGGCAATATTTAGGTGCACTCCTTCTGCTAGGCGGGTGGTGAAACGGGGAGTGAAGTGGGCATACACGTCTGCAAAGAAGCGCCAATCATTTCCATCGTTTCGCTCTGGGTCGGTGTTCAAAAGGTGCAGACTTGAACCAACACCTCCACCTACATAGAGAGCGTTGCGATTATCGAGGGGGAAGCGGTGCTCCCAGCCTAAGCTGATATCGAAGGTGTGGAATCTCAAGGATTTTTGAATTGCAATTTCAGGGGCGGGGGTGGAAAAACCGTGGCTATACTTAAACGCTACGAGTAAGAGTTCATTCTGAAGATCTCGAAAGCCGATATTCGCTTGGACACTCCCTCCGATGCCTCCCTTATAAAATGGATTATACCGGCCAAGTGCTAAGTTCCCGTACAGCATGATATCAGTAGAATCATAATATACAGGGGGATTTTTCTCGACGTACTCACTCACAGAGGGGGATGTAGCTCCAAAGAGAGAAGTAACTATACTCAACAAGAGAAATACAACGAGCAGGGGTTTCAGCCATCGAGACTTTGTAGGTGAACAGTTCATCATTGTTTACGATAGAGTAAAACTCCCGGAAAAGATCACAGAGCTTCCCCTTTATAATCACAGGAAATTCCCGGGATAAATCAAGGGACAGTTGAGGCACTGTCCTTTGAAAGGTAT
>JBBADN010000047.1:0-7777 GCA_041656455.1 Sphaerochaeta sp.
AACGACAAAGAAACTACTCAAAACCAAGAGGATTGCCACCACTGCGATTACAAACCAGATTACCAGCTTCGGGCTGATATTAAATCGAATTGGGTGGACGGGTCGTTGGTTACTATTATCCATGCTCGCTCCTTCGTGCAACGCACGTTCTTAATGTACTTGCGCAAAGAAGCAGAGTCAAGGCACGCCATGAATTAGTCGAAGTGATTACCAAAAGAGAAGGCAACAGCTCACCATAATTGATAAAATCATAGGATGTTTGTCCTATAGGCAAACAAATGTCATCAGTTTGGAGGATAAGGATTGACTGAAGCCATAAAATACCGCAAATTGGCGGTAATGATGGACAAAAGTTACGTAAAGCGATTTTAAATGGCATTACTTATGACATTACTGGTATCAGCTTGGGTGTTTGCTGCTGACCCTCTGATTCCTTCGACCTCACAACGAAGGTCTCACCAATCCAAGAAATTAAAATAACTAAAAACGCATTAAATCTTTCAACCTTCGATAGTGCTCAAGTTCTCCCGACGCTCACCTTTACCTCACCAACCAACGCCATAGAGGGTAGTGGAGAAAACGGTAGCAGCGTGTGGCTCTCTTTAAAGACCAATGTCTTTCGCACCATCTCAGTGCTTGCGAAGGGCTCTCCGATGCACAGCGAAGGTTCGCCTGCTGAAATCGGATATATCGTAAGTGCCAATCTACAAGGTTTTTCTCATGATATCTCTGTTGAAGGTGGTGTTTTATTTCCCAGTGGTGGGGGAGTAACCGGCCTGGATTTGTTGGTTCAAGGTGGGGGTGGTAATGACCAAACCCCTGATCAGAACAATGCCATAGTGAGCATCTCTCCCACACCGATTGGCCTCTTTGTTTTTACCATCGAAGTAACGGTCTCTTTAGATGAAGATGATTGGCAGCGGGCCACATCTGGTGAGTATACCGCTACGATCTCACTTGAATTTACCACCCCCTAACGCTTCACCGTTGAATACCCCTCTGCTTGGATGATTATTTTCTCTCGATGAGCAAACCATTGAAAAGAAAATAGCTGCGGTTTATGATGACGGACATGAAAAAAAGACTCATTACCAGTGCTCTGCCCTATGTGAACAACATCCCTCACTTAGGGAATCTCATTCAAGTCCTCAGTGCGGATGTCTTCGCGCGCTTTTGTCGCTCCAAAGGGTATGAAACGCTCTACGTGTGTGGGACCGATGAGTATGGGACCGCCACTGAAACGCGGGCCCTTCAAGAGGGCGTGACGCCCCGCGAGCTCTGTGACCGATATTTTGTTATTCACCGTGATATCTACCAGTGGTTTGAGATCAGTTTTGACCACTTTGGTCGAACCTCCACCCCCGCTCAAACCGAAATCGTTCAAGCAATCTTTAAGCAAGTTGATGAGGCGGGATATATCTCTGAGCATGAAATTGAGCAACTTTACTGCCCGACGTGTGATCGCTTCTTAGCAGACCGCTTCGTTGAAGGGAATTGTCCAGTGTGTGGGTATGAGAAAGCCCGGGGGGACCAGTGCGATAACTGTCAAAGTTTGCTCGAGCCGACTGAGCTCATCGATCCGCACTGTGGGGTGTGTGGGACTAAGCCCGAGCTCCGAAAGACTAAGCACCTCTACCTCGATTTACCGAAAGCGCTTCCGCTCTTAGAAGCGTGGATGGAGAAGGCGAGTAAGGATGGGTTTTGGGCGAACAACGCCATTCAAGTTACCCGCTCGTGGATTCGCGACGGCTTAAAAGAGCGGGCGATCACCCGTGACTTGAAGTGGGGAATCCCTGTTCCTAAAGAAGGGTACGAACATAAAGTCTTCTACGTCTGGTTTGACGCTCCAATTGGGTATATCTCGATCAGCAGTGAAGCAACAGAGGATTGGAAGTCGTGGTGGCATGACCCAGCAAACGTTGAGCTCTTCCAATTCATCGGTAAGGACAATATTCCCTTCCACACCGTTATCTTCCCTTCGACCCTCCTTGCAACCGGCGATGAGTGGACGATGCTTCACCACATGTCCAGTAGTGAGTACCTCAACTACGAGGGAGGTAAGTTCTCGAAGAGCCTTGGGGTAGGGATCTTTGGCAATGATGTGCAAGATACGAAGATTCCCGCCGATGTGTGGCGCTTCTACATCTTCTACAACCGCCCGGAAACGAGTGACTTCACCTTTACCTGGAGTGACTTCCAAGAGAAGGTTAACGGACAGTTAATCGGAAACCTCTCCAACCTCATCAATCGAACCCTGACGTTCGTCAATCGCTTCTACAAGGATGATCCCTCCCTCTTTGAAGCGACAATCGATGAGAAGCTCTATACCGAAGTACAAGAAATTGAGCAGAAGATTGACCGAGTCCTTGAGAAGAGTGAACTGCGCGAAGGCCTCAGGCAAATCCTCGCTCTCTCTTCAGTCGGTAATAAAGCGTTCCAAGATGGTGAGCCGTGGAAGGTCAGAAATGAAGATCCTGATAAAGCAAAGAGCTTATTAAAAACCCTCCTCTATATGATTCGAGATATTGGAATCCTTATCGAGCCGTACATGCCACAGACGAGTCGCCAAATTCTCTCCTTTGTCGGTAGTGAAGGTGCCACCTGGGGTGATTTAGGAAAAACCGACTCACCACTGGTCCTCAATGAGCCAGTTCTCCTCTTTGAGAAGTTGGAGGATAGTCAGATTGAAGAGCTTCGTACGCGCTTCAGCGGCTCCCAAGCAGAACGAAACCAAGAACAAAAAGAAGCAAAGGAAGAGAAAATGATTGAAGAAATCGAGCAGAGTCCGAGCCAGGTCTTTGCAGAGAAAGTGATTCTAAAAGTCGCCCACATTACCGATGTTGAAAAACACCCTAATGGGGACCGCCTCTATATTTTGACCCTTGATGTCAATGAAGAACAAGATCGAACGATTGTCAGCTCAATCGTTCCGTATTATACGGAAGAGGAGTTGCTTAACCGCAAGATCGTCCTCGTGAGCAATATGAAGCCCTCTAATTTTAGGGGAGTGAAGAGCAAGGGAATGCTCATCGCAGCGAATGATCCCACCGCTGAAGAACATACGACGTGTGAAGTAATCTTCGCCGATGAGTTTGAGACGGGAACGGTTTTAGAAGTCGAAGGGTATGAAGCCGCCGAAGAATCAATTCCCTACGTAAAGCCCGATCTCTTCTTCTCTCTTGAACTCTATACTGAAGATGGAACGGTGAAGATTGATGGCCGGCCAATCGGAAAGGACGGTACGTACCTCAAGGCGTTAAAGTACGTCAATGGACCGGTGAACTAGGAGCGCAATGAAGATTACTCCGATTCCCCTCCCAGCACTCAAGAGTGAAGGTTCCCCCCTTCAATCGCTGTATTGGGCTCAGAGTAAAGCATTCCTTGGCTGGAAGGCGTATGCGTTTGAAATTGATGAGGAGCAGCACCTGCTGCTCCTTGTTCGTCGAATCGCTCCGCTTTTCACCTTCGCCTACGTCCCCTTTGGCCCACCAAAGCCGGTTAATCTGAAGATTCTTTCAAACGAATTACAGAAATTCATCACCGAACCAATCTTTGCCATCCGCTACGATCTTCCGTTTGATGTTGAAGGACATACCGTTGAAGGGCTTCGTCGTCTCTCGTACTCCATCCAACCTCAGCGCAGTGTACGCATTGATTTAGAAGAGCCCCTTGCCTACCGTAAGCGCGCCCGGCGAGCGTTATCGCGGGGAAGTGATCTATACACAGTTTCTCGCTACACTGGAGAAAGCCATCTTTTTGATCAATGGTATGAGACGTACTGTCAAACCGCTACACGTGATCACTTCCACCCTCGAAGTAAGGCGTACTTTGCTCACCTCCTTTCAATTACAGCCGATCCTACGACGAAGCCAATCCTCCTTCTCGCCTTTGAGGGGGAGGAGGTTGTTGGAGGGATACTAATAATTCACAACGCTCAAGAGATGATCTACCTCGCCGGCTCATCGATTCGTAGTGATGTTGGCTATGTACTCCAAGACGCCGCGCTCCACCTTGGCAAGGTGGAGTTCTGTAAGGTATATGACCTGTTTGGGATTTCCAATGATAGTGAGTACCTCGCTTCATTGGATTTGTTTAAACAATCGTTTGGTGGGCGAGTTGTGACTCGCGTACCCTCGTTAGACTACCCAATCCGGCATTTGAGGTATTTCCTCTTCCGCTTCGTTGAACGCCTTAGGTATCGCCACTCTCGCTCTCTTGGGCAAGGATGAGGAAGTTTACCAACGTCCTGAATTGATTACCGCGATCAAACTCGTTATCAAAGAGCTCAAAGGAAGCACTTCCGGGAGAAAGCAAGACGACTTGTTGTAACTGAGGAAGTTCTTTCTCTTTTTCAAGCGCCTGTCCTAAACTTGTCTGAAGGGCATCGCCCATTGAATCAAATGGCCCAAAGTACGCAATATGCTCCTTCTTAAGAAGCGGGATGAGCTTATCGGTGGTAAAACTTCCCCCTAAGAGCGAGATACTTGAGGCGTGGCGGAGCTCCTCGATCATGGACATTGGATCGAGGCGTTTATCCGTTCCTCCAGTGATGAGGTGGACAGCGAGAAGCTTGAAGTTGGTGTAGGTGAAGTGGACCGCCTCAGGGATTGTCGCCGCACTATCGTTGATAAAAAGGATGTTGCGGACACTTCCAAGTGCTTCAATGCGGTGAGGAACTCCTTTGAACGTGGAGAGAGCGGTGAGAATTTGGCGATACTTAAAGCCAAGGGCGAGGAGTAGGGCGTAGGCGCTGTGAAGCTGGCCTTGCTCGGCGAGTTCTTTAGGAACGGATGCATCGATAGAGCGAATCGACTTACGGTCTAGCCGTGTTTGTTTCTGAACTCGGTTGTAAATGATTTGGGGTATAACTGCTTTTTTAACAAACGGGCCAAAGAGGAGAAGCTTATCTTCCATGTACCGCTCGACAGATTCATACGTGTTGAGGTGATCAGGATAGAAGTTTGTTAACAGACACACTTCCAAGTCGGGCATTGAGCCGGCAAGGGCGGTAATCGTGTCGCGAATCTGCCAAGAGGAGAATTCACACACTAAGTACGTTGGAAGATTTCGACCTTGTTTTCTTCGTTCCTCAAACTCCCGCAGGACGGTAAAGCCACTGATGCCCATATTACCACACTGCATCGCTTCGACGCCTAATTCACTTAAGGCGTGAGCGACCGCGGCACTGGTGGTAGTTTTTCCTTTCGTGCCGGTGATGGCAATGATTTTTATTTCAGTGACCCACGGGGAGGAGAAGAGCCAGGAGAAGTCGTTGATCACAACGCGGGCGTCTTTTAACAGTGGGTGCGAGGGGGGAATTGCGGGATTTTTTACGACGATATCCGCCCACAAAAAGTCTTCTCTTCGGTGGTTGCCAGAAATATACGTCGCCCCTAGGTTGACGAGAGTGGCGACTTGCGTCTTTACATCGGCCTCGGGACGAAGGTCAGTAATGCGAACCTCGTGACCATGATCTATAAAGTAGGACGCCGCTGCATAGCCCCCGCCATGCAGACCTAAGCCAAAGATGAGTACCTTCATCTACCCTCCTGAGGTAAGTGTAGGAAGAAGAGCTCAAGTGTGCAAGCAAAATGCGCTAAATTGCCCTAAATAGAGTAGAGACCTCCAATCCGTAGAAAACTGCATATGAAGCAGGTATACTCAGTGATGTATACCCCCACTGAGGAAGGAAGAGTGAAGCCGTATGATTATGGACGCCCAGCTTGTGCTCAGCACATACGAAGAGCAGAATTTTACGATCGAAGAAGTATCAAAGCGAGTAAGTAGCTACTTAGATCGGGTACCAACTCGGCGCCTCATGCTGTAAAATACCCTCTCTTCAAAGTGGACCGATGTGATCATCGAGGTTGCGAGGCGGTTTAACACTGAAGTTCACCTCTGGTACCCCGTCCTTGCCGATCGTCTTGATGGGCAAGACCCTGATGAAGGCTCCCGTGTTCGTTCCGTTGGAGGATACCTTGGCTATGGACACCACGGGCTGTGGGAGGGATTTGAAGAAAGTGGAGAATCATTTTTATTTCACTGCCCTCAAGATTCTGAGGTGATCGAACACTCAATTACGGAAGTTCGCTCCCTCTTGGATATCCACGGGTTTAGTGGGGTCTTCCTCGATCGAATCCGCTACCCATCGCCCGCCAATGGGATTGAAATGCTCCTTTCCTGCTTCTGTGATCGGTGTGGTGCTGTTAATCACTCATCCACCCAAGATGCCCTTCGCTTCTGGGGAGAGCTTTGCCAATCTGGTGAGTTTTTGAGTTGGGATGACTTGATCATCAAAAGCGGGTTAGAAGAACTCTTTGATAGTCGAACAAAGCACATCACAGATCTTGTTACGAGCATTGGTGACGGAATCGATCGTTCTAAATATTTGATTGGCCTTGATCTCTTCTCGCCCGCTCTCGCCTCTTTAGTGGGCCAAGACTACTGTAGACTAGCGGAAATTTGTGATTGGATTAAAGCGATGACGTACACCAAGGCCGTTGGACCAGCCGGTCTTCCCTTGGAAGTGAGCTCTCTTATCAGTGCACTGCAAACCCTTAATCCTCAAGTCACCGCTGATCAAGCGAGTCGGTGGGTTGAGGCGCTCCTTGGTTTTGATGAGAACTCAATCCCTTCATTTGGGAGAAAGGTGCTCCAGCAGGAGATTCAGCGTGCCAAAACTGCAGTAGCTAATCACAGTGAGTTGGTGGTGGGAGTTGAACTAGTCGACCATCCACAATTCCCAACGACGGTTAGCCCCCAAGAGGCAAAAGAACTCATCGATGGTGTACGTGATTCAAAGCAGAGCCTTATTGCGTGTTGGAATTTATTATACATCCCTGAGGAGACGCAGCGCATCTTAGCACTGAACGTTTAAGTTCGTAGAAGTTCTATGAGCGCATCCTTATCAATCGCCCTACTAAAGAGGAAGCCTTGGTAGAAGGGGACTTGGAGGTTTTGAATGAATTGAAGCTGCTCAACTGTTTCAATGCCTTCAGCCATGATCGGGATGTTCAACTCCTTTGTCATTCCAACCATCGCCCTAAAGATCGCCCCTTCATCATCATCGGGGTAATCCTTTATAAATGAGCGGTCAATTTTAATGATATCAACATTCAGTTCATGAAGATACTTAAGCGAAGAGAAGCCGGTTCCAAAGTCATCAATTGCTACTTCGAAGTCATTGGCGTGGAGCTCATCCAAGACCCTATTCGCCTGGTTTAAATCATGAAGGAGTGTTCGCTCCGTTAACTCGATGATGAGGTGACGGTGTTCTATGTCGTGGCGGTCGAGGGTTTCTACAAGGTGGGAGACGAGCTCTTTATCCTGTAGTTCAGTGGGGCAGAGGTTGATGGAAAAAGAGATTGGGTGAAGACCAAGGTTCTTAATCTCAGCCATCACCGATCCGACTTCTTCAATGACGTACCGCCCAAGCTCCCGTTCGAGGTGTTGTTCTTCGACGATGGGAATGAACTCACTGGGAGAGAGGGGGCCTAAGAAAGGGTGGGTCCAACGGGCAAGCGCTTCAACTCCAACGATCCGATTGGTGGCTGCTGAAACAACTGGCTGGTAGTGAATGTTGATAGTCCGAGCTTTGAGAGCCTCCTTAAACGCATCAACGATTGAGTAGTAGCGGTTTAATTGCTGGTTGACCACCGCTCCATATTGGAGGTACCCGTGCTCGTGGGAGTGATTTAATCCTGCAAGGGCGATTCGGCTTTGCCTGAGGAGCTCTTCTAATGAAGAGCCGGGGGTGTAAAGTCCAGAGACTCCCATG
>JBBADN010000048.1:0-7571 GCA_041656455.1 Sphaerochaeta sp.
CAGGCCTTTGGAGGGCGATTATTATCAATTCTTGCCAAAGCGTGCTTCTTAGTATAGTATCAACCATACCGTTCATGGACGTCAGAGCGATGGACGGCTCTACTTGCACACGAGGCATTGCATGACGAAATATATAGTTAACCGGCTCTTAGGGATGATCCCAACTCTCTTTATTATCATCACCCTAAGCTTCTTTATAGTACGAATCGCCCCCGGCGGCCCCCTTTCGGCGGAGCGCAACCTCACTGATGTTGTTCGTCGAAATATCGAGGCGAAGTATCACCTTGATGAACCGCTGATCAAGCAGTATGGGCGCTATATGTTTGACATGCTCCGTGGTGACTTAGGTCCTTCCTTTAAGTATAAGGACTACGATGTTAACTACTACATCTTCACCAGCCTCCCTAAATCCATCGTCTTAGGACTCTGGGCGATGCTCATCAGTGTGATCATCGGGATGGGGATTGGCATCATCGCAGCGGTGCGCCAAAACTCCTGGGTCGATTACCTCTCGATGGGCTTAGCGGTCATTGGGATTTCTGTTCCCCTCTTTGTAATTGCCCCAGTCTTCCAGCTCCTTTTTGCGGTGAAGCTGAAGTGGCTCCCCACCAGTGGGTGGTACACCACCGGTGAAGGATATTTAACGATTATCCTTCCCGCTGTTTCTTTAAGCTTTGAATACTTTGCTAATATCGCTCGCCTTACCCGCTCTTCGATGCTTGAGACACTGCGCAGTGACTACATCCGAACAGCAAAAGCAAAGGGTATGACGCGAACTGCAATCGTCTTTAAGCACGCAATGAAAGGAGCGTTGCTACCCGTAGTTAGTTACCTTGGCCCCGCCTTTGCGGGAATCATCACCGGAAGTGTTGTCGTTGAGCAGATCTTTCGCGTCCCTGGCCTCGGTAAATTCTTCGTCCAATCCTCGTTTAACCGGGACTACACCCTCATCGTTGGCGTAGTTATCGTCTATTCGGTCATCTTGATTGTCATGAACTTCCTCGTTGATATTTTGTATGCTCAGCTTGACCCGCGCATCACGTATAAGTAGAGGAAGTTGAGATGAAGAAAGTTGTAACAACCAATGAATTTAACCAAGTAGTAGAGGGCAACAGCCTCGGTAAAGATGCGTGGCGCCGTTTAAAAAAGAATAAAATGGCGATCATCGGGATGATTATCGTCATCCTCTACACAATCCTCGCCGCCAGCGCCTCAATCCTTCCGATGTATCCGTATGATCAAATCATCCTCGATCACCAACACCTTCGCCCATCCTTCCGAATGAACGCTGGGCAGATTATGATGGAAAATCGCCTTAAAGATATCTACTTCAAAGCGTGGCGCAGTGGGGAGCTTGAGGTAACCGAAGCCGAGAGTGCCCAGATTAAGAAGTGGATTGCCGCCAACGACACGAACAAAGTGTGGAACTTCGTCCTCAAGGAAGGCGAGAAGCAACGAGAAGCGGGAACGTTTGAATTCAACGCCACCGATCAACGAACGATCGAGCGGCTCCAAGAGAAAATCGATACTGAATTCCTGATCAGTGTAACGAAGATTACCTTCAGTGAAGCAAAGGGGGAGAAGCGGCAGAACCTTGATAAAATGAGCTATGAGGAAATCACCCAAATCTACGCTGACTTAACCAACACCTCCATTGAATCGATTGAAGCGCAAACCCTCACTGAAGTTTCTAGTCAGCTCTTAAATACGATTAAGGCTGAAACACCTGGGTTGACCAACGAAGAGTATGCGGTGAACCTTGAGCTTGAACTTCAAACGATTGGTGAAAATGGTATTGCAAAATTAGGAAAAACGAACCTTCTTGGAAAAGTCTCCACCACGATCACCCGCCAAGCGGACCGCGAATTAAAAGCTGAGATTAAAGATGGCCTAGCGACCTTCCCCGTTGAACGAATCGTTGATGTGAATGACCACCTCCAAGCGAAGGTTGAAGCGACGAAGAAGCACGAACGGCGCTACTACCTCGGAACGGACTACAGTGGTCGCGATATGATGAGCCGCATTATCTACGGTGGCCAAGTCTCGATCGCCATCGGCTTAGTAGGAACGCTCACCAGTGTCTTAATTGGAATCATCCTCGGCGCCGTCGCTGGCTACGTCGGTGGAAAAGTTGACTACTTCCTGATGCGCCTCGTTGATATTATGTACGGCCTGCCGTACATGCTACTTGTCATCATCTTCATGGCAATCTTTGGCCGAAATATTCTAAACCTCTTCGGTGCGCTCGCCCTCGTCTCGTGGCTGACGATTGCTCGAATGGTTCGAGGCCAAGTGATGAGTCTTAAAAATAGTGAATACGTTGAAGCAGCCCGCAGTATGGGTGGCTCAACAGCGCGTATTATTCTTAGGCACATGATTCCCAACTCCTTAAGTGTCATCATCGTCTACTCCACCCTCCGAGTGCCCGCCTTCATCATGCAGGAGTCGTTCCTCTCCTTCCTCGGTCTTGGTGTCCAAGCCCCCTTTGCCTCGTGGGGCTCGTTAGTAGGCGATGCGGTCGATGGAATGACGTTGTATCCGTGGCGCTTAATCTTCCCCGCAATTGCGATGACCCTCTTCTTGTTTGCAATGAACTTCTTTGGTGATGGGCTTCGTGATGCGTTTGACCCGCAATCAAAGAATGAGCTGTAGGAGTATGATGGCATGAGTCCAATCAATAATAATCAAGAGGTCGTCCTCGATGTTCGCGACCTTCAAACATATTTTAAAACTGACGCTGGAATCGTAAAAGCGGTCGATGGAGTCTCCTTTACCCTCCGTAAAGGTCAGACGCTGGGAATCGTTGGCGAAAGTGGCAGTGGCAAGAGCGTAACGAACCTTTCGATCATGCGCTTAATCCCCTCCCCTCCGGGAAAAGTAGTCGGTGGCCAAGCACTCTTTGAGGGGGAGGATATCCTCGCCCTCGACGAAAAAGAGATGCGGAAGATTCGCGGAAATAAAATCTCGATGATTTTCCAAGACCCGATGACGAGTTTAAACCCCTTTTTGAGAATCTCAACGCAGATGATTGAGACGATCCGCCTCCACAATAAAGGATTGACGAGGAAGGAAGCCCTTGAGCGCTCGATTGAGATGCTCCGCCTCGTTGGTATCCCCTCGGCAGAGAAGCGGGTGACGAACTACCCCCACCAATTCTCTGGGGGAATGCGCCAGCGGGTTATGATCGCGATGGCTCTTTCGTGTAACGCCGAGATCCTCATCGCTGATGAACCGACAACCGCCTTAGATGTAACGATTCAAGCGCAGATTCTTGAACTGATTAACAAACTCAGTGAGCAGATGGGCACCAGCGTCATCCTCATCACCCACGACCTAGGGGTTGTGGCGGGAATGTGTGATGAAGTGTGTGTCATGTACGCTGGCAAGATTGTTGAAAAAGCTGAGACGGAGAAGCTCTACGCCTTCCCTGCCCACCCGTACACTGAAGGACTCATCCGCAGTGTTCCTCGGATGAATACGACGAAGAAGGGCGAGCGCCTTTACTCGATCGAAGGCCAACCGCCAAACGTGATCGACCTCCCCCCGTGCTGTCCCTTCCACCCCCGCTGTCCAAAAGTGATGGACGTCTGTCGCGTCGCCTACCCCCCGATCACCGACCTCGGTGGTGGTCATGAAGTTGCGTGCTGGCTCTATAACAGCGAAGAAGAAAAAGCCGCTGCCTTGAAGGAGGCCCAGGCATGAAGCAACCAATTTTACAAGTCCGTGACTTAAAGCAACACTTCCCGATTACCACCGGAATGTTCTTCCAACGCCAAGTTGGCTCAATTCGCGCCGTTGATGGAATCTCCTTTGATGTGTATGAAGGTGAGACGCTGGGTATTGTTGGTGAATCAGGGTGTGGAAAATCCACCGCTGTTCGCTCGATCAGCCAGCTTTATAAGCCCACCAGTGGTTCAGTAATCTTTAACGGTCTTGAATTAACCACCGCTGATCCGAAGACGATGCTCCTTGCCCGGCGAGACATTCAAATGATCTTCCAAGATCCGTACGCCTCCCTCAACCCACGGATGACAGTACGCTCGATCATCGCCGAGCCGCTGGTGATCTACAACCGCCGTCACCTCCTCGATCCAGCGCTCACAACGCTACAGATTGAACACCGAGTTGAAGAGTTGATGGAACGGGTAGGCCTTTCAAAGGCGTTTAAGAACCGCTACCCCCACGAATTCAGTGGTGGTCAGCGTCAACGTATTGGAATTGCCCGAGCCCTCGCGCTTAATCCGAAGATAATTCTCGCTGATGAGCCCGTCTCCGCCCTCGACGTTTCAATTCAATCGCAGATTCTTAACCTCCTCGGTGATCTTCAGAAGGAGTTTGGGCTGACCTACCTCTTCATCGCCCACGACTTAGCGGTCATCCAACACATCTCAACCCGCGTTGCAGTGATGTACCTCGGTAAGATTGTTGAGATCAGCGAAGCGGTAAACCTCTACGATAATCCACTTCATCCATACACCGTCGCCCTCTTAAGTGCTGCCCCGATTCCCGATCCTGTTGTTGAGCGCGACCGGCAACGCATCATCCTCACCGGGGATGTGCCGTCGCCAGATCAGGAGCGCTTTGGGTGTTACTTCTACGACCGCTGTCCGAAGCGGATGCCGTGGTGTTCCAACCACATTCCCCCGATGTTTAAGAGAGCAGAGAACCACGAAGTTGCGTGTTGGCTCTACGATGATGAGCGTGATTACCACGACGTTTCAATGGAAGAAGCGGAAGCGGATGCCAAGCTCCACGCTTAAGAATCCAGGCCACTCTCGGGTGGCCTTTTTTTATAAATCCTTCATCTTAAGCGGAAGGTCGACTTCCCGAGGGCGGTCAATGCGTGCTGGAAGATTGGTGTAGTGGGCGATGCGGTTAAACGCCGCTTCAACGCGGCCACTTGAAGTGCGCTCAGCGATGACTTGAACAGTTCGAGTTCGCTCCTCGGTGAGGGTAAGCTCAAAGAGAACCATTGCTTTTTGCCGGCGCTTTGGAAGATTCGTTCCCGCCTCAGCCGAGCCTTTGATAAAGTGATTCAGTTCAAGGCGAATAATTTCACTGTAAGCAAACGACTCTTTTTTCAGCCAGGGGCCAAACCCCCACCAGCTACTCACGGTTTGGGTGGTACTATCAAATGTCCACCCGTCACGGTAGAGAATCCCAACAATCGAGAGAAAAAGCAACACGACGATGTGAATCATCGAGAAAAAGGAAACGCCTTCGCTGAGGTAGAGGAGTAACCCCCACCCCAAGAAAAGGGCGATGATAAGAAAGATTATCTTATAGAAGCGCTTAAGCTCATAGCGGAGAGCTGAAGGACTTTGGTAAATCGTATAGTGAAGCATACCTTAAGTATACTAATATTGAGGGGTTTAGGAAGGTTCACTCAGCGGCGATTTATCGATTCTTCTAGGCAAGATCATCCGATGCGAGAATCATTCGCCTAAAGAGATCGCGGCTGTCCTTCAGTGAAAGGTCATTGAGCGGGTCTAAGAGGAACGCTTGGAAGAGGAGTTCTTCATCGCCTTCCCACATCCCAGCGAGGGTGAGCTCTTGGACTTCACTAACGCGCCTGATTAAATTCTGAAGGGCTAAGGAAGGGACGCTCCCAACAATAGGGGTGATCCGACCGTGATTAATGACTGCATTCGTCTCAACGACGTGCCCCAGCGGAAGGTAGGGGACTTGGCCAACATTAGGAACGTTGACGTTCGTTATCATCACCCCCTCCCCGAGAAGGGCGGCCATGATATCCACCCCTTCCTCATCACTCTTTTGTGCGATGAGCTCTTCATCACTGAACGTCTTCGCCCGCTTTTCAGCAGCTTGGCGAACTCGCCACTCGTACGGGGTTCGAACCACCCCGTAGGAGTGCAGCGTCTCATCCCGATCGAGGAAGTAGGGAACAAACTCTGCTAAGTGGCGATCCCCCGCTGCTCCAAGGGCGCCAAACTCCTTTAAGAATGCGAGGGCGATCTTCTGGTCACAGGTAAACCACGCTTCATCTTTTATCCGCTGGAGGGCGACATCGGTTAAATTGGGGAACGTTGCTTCATCCATCACTTCCGTTTTCAAAGGAGCAAGGAGGTCAACACCGTTGTACGAGGCGGCGGTGACAAAGGTGAAGTGATTCACTCCCGTGAGGTCGAGGCTAATCGCCCGGCGATCGGGGACATCGATCGAAAGAGCTTTACTTGCCCGCTGGGCAAGGTAGTTCTGGGTGTGGAAGACTTCGTGACAGCACCCAAGGGCGTTAATTGTTGGAAACGCTTTATAGAGGGCGGCGGTGCAGAGCGTGAGGGGGTTGGTGTAGTTAATAACCCACGCCCCAGGACACGCCTTGGCGATCTGGCGACCAAACTCAAAGAAGAGGGGAAGAGCTCGCCGCGCACGGATGATTCCCCCCGGCCCAGTGGTATCGCCAACACTTTGGAGGATGCCGTATTCTTCAGGAAGAACGAGGTCAGCCCATCGCGCTTCACTCTTCCCAGGTTCAATCGAGATCACAACGATGTCAGCACCCCTAAGCGCCGTTGCTAAATCATCCTCAGCAGAGACGGTAAAGCTCCCACTACGGTTATTTGCGGCAAAGATGCGCTTCGCTACTTCAACGTTGTTTACCGCTGCTTCGTGGTCGATGTCGTGGAGAACAAGGTGGCCGTTGGTTCCCGCCCGCAGCGTTAAATCTTTCATAAATTGAATCGGCCACAGTCGACCGCCACCACCGATGATACAAATACGTGTACTCTTCATAGTATTCCTCATAGATAAGGGTAAAACCCTTCAGCTTCAACGCCCCACTGAGCGGGGAACGCCCCATGTTGAACCATCATTGCCACAGCTAACAGTATTGCCCCGTTACCGGGTAAATACAACGGTAAATCAGCGCGATCACCTTGAGCGTTGTGCCCATTTACCCGGTAGGTATTCTTCGCTGCCTCAAGGAGCAAGAGCTCAAGGGCGTCATCAAAGTTACCAAGGCGTGTTGCACTCATCGCCATCGCTGGGAAGTCCCACCCCCACATCGAAGTGAGGTTAAACGATGTTTTTGTCTTTTCTAAAGAAGCGGCCATAATCGCCGGATCAATTCGCTCACCGGGGATAAACCCGTAGGAGAAGAGAAACGAGGGATGGTCAGTTGCGTACTTTGTGTACGTATCAGGACACTTCTCGTGGGCGAGGTAGAGTCCGTCCTTGCTCGGCGGAAGGGCGAGGCGCCTTCGAGCGTTCTTCCACTCATCAGGGGCCCCCCTCCCCGCTTCTTCGACAAGGGTAATTCCCGCCCCCAGGGCCCAATACCAATACTCAATTTCCATCGTTGGATTAAGCACATCCACTGGGTCGTGGTTCTCTTGGGCCGGGATCACCGGAGCGCCTATATTCAGCCGAGTCCCATCATCCTGAAGGTAGGAGATCATGAAGGTGATCGTCTCTTCAATGAGATCGAGGTATTCAGTGATCGAAAAGCCACTGCGCTTGAGGGCAACTGCGAAAAGAATGAGGTGGGGTTGCTGCCAGCAGAGGAGGCAGCCGATTACCGATGGGGCGTCACTGCCGTTTGGTCGGTCATC
>JBBADN010000049.1:0-7551 GCA_041656455.1 Sphaerochaeta sp.
CATCGGGATAAAGCGAAGAGTACTCGCTCACAGCAAGCTGGGCCATCGCGAGGCGGTGAGCCGCAGCGGCGGGTCGGGCACCGGGCTTGAAGTGGTTTTCATTCACCGGAACAAGAATGAAGCGCCGGAAGGGAGTTCGCGCTGCTACTGTGTGGATGAGGTGTAAATGCCCACGGTGGATTGGATCAAATGATCCACCAACCATCGCGCTTTCCATCACTCTTCCCACGGCGCCTTCTCCATTTCATAGTGGGCGTCATCGTCAATCTCGCCGGTGAAGCCTAAATCTTCAACAGTCGAGGGATCGACTTTCTCAACGAGCTGGTAAAACGCCTCTTTGACTTGGCTAACCCCTTGGTCAAAGTAGACACAAAGTCCAATAACTTGTTCATTGGGGTACTTCGCTTTCAACTCACGAAGTCGTTCTTCTGACCCTTCTTCATCGATTTTTGTCCCGATGATGATTCGCTCTTTATCAACAAGCTCAGGGTCAAACGCCTTCAGTTCATCACTGAGGGTATCAAAGGCGCTCAGGTAGCGCTCATCAGAAAGGTCAATTAAGTACGCCAGGCCAAGGGTTCGGCTGATGTGTTTAAGGAATTTAATCCCCATTCCCGAACCTTCACTCGCCCCCTCGATGAGACCTGGAATATCGGCTAAGACGATATCACGTTCGTGGTGGCGCATCATCCCTAGGTGGGGGACTCGGGTAGTAAAGGGGTACTCAGCAACGGCACTGCGGGCGTTGGTGAGGGTGTTTAACAGACTTGATTTTCCCGCATTGGGAAAGCCAACAAAGCCGATATCGGCGATGATTAATAGCTCTACCCCGATTCGAAGTGTCTGGCCTTTTTGCCCGCTTTGGGCGTAGCGCGGTGCTTGGTTCGTCGAAGAGCGGTAGTGCCAGTTGCCTTGACCCCCGCGTCCGCCGTGTAAGAAGACGTAGCGCTCATGATCCGTTAAATCAACTAACACATCCCCGCTTTCGGGATCTTTAATGACCGTCCCGGGGGGAACAGGAATAATAACGTCAACTCCATCACGCCCGTAGCGGCGAGCTGATGAGCCATTTTGGCCTCGCTCGGCACGGAAGGAGCGTTGACGTTTTAAATGGGCTAGAGTTTTTAAGTTATGGGTGACGACAAAGATAACGTCGCCACCGCGGCCGCCATCACCCCCGTCCGGGCCCCCTTTAGGGACAAACTTTTCCCGGCGGAAGGATACAGCACCGTTGCCCCCGTCTCCAGAGGCAACGTCAATGTATGTTTCATCAGAAAATCCGATCATCTAACGGTCCTTAGGTGAACCTTACTCCGTTACGATACTCACGTATTTTCGATTTCGTCTGCTGTGGAAGAGGACGTGGCCCGCCTCCTTGGCAAACAACGTGTAGTCGGTGCCACATCCAACGTTCTCACCAGGGTGGAACTTCGTCCCCCGTTGGCGAACGAGGACTTCACCGGCTTTAACTAATTGGCCACCATAGCGCTTCACGCCAAGACGTTTTGCATTGCTATCGCGCCCGTTGCGGGTTGAACCGCCACCTTTCTTTGATGCCATCTTCTGTCCTCCTTATGCAATGATCTTATCGATCGTTACGAGGGAATACCGTTGGCGGTGTCCCTGAGTTCGGCGATAGCCTTTGCGGCGCTTCTTCTTGAACACCTTCACTTTGTCCCCTTTGATGTTTTCAACGAGAGTCGCTTTAACGACGGCGTTTTCAACATAGGGAGTTCCAAAGCGGGCGTTCTTGTCATCAACAACGGCTAGCACGGTTGCGTACTCAAGGGAGCTGCCGATGTCCTGGGAGCTGATGTAATCAACTTGGACGGTCGTCCCTTCGATCGCTTTGTACTGCTTTCCGAGAATTTCTACAAGTGCGTACATTTCGCTTTCTTCCTTACCAGTAATAGTTCGACCTATCTTGTACCATACTCAAATCAAAAGGTTCAAGTACTTTTTCAAATAACTCCTGTATTTCTAAGAAAAAAGCTCTTGATTCTCTACCGACCGTTCGGTTAGTATTCGTCTATGAAAGAAGAACTCATTCAAACAATGCTTACCCTTGCAAGCGAAAAAGGATTGCAGGAAGTTTCGATCAATGAACTCGCCTTAGCGGTTGGGATTAGTAAAGCCACGGTCTTTCACCACTTTAAAAACAAAGAGGCGTTGATCGAAGAGCTCTTCTCCTACGCCCATCGCCTCGCCCTTAAACAGATGCGGACAATTGAGTTACAAGGCAGTGCTGAAGAACTCCTTCTTCGCGCCCTTGATCACTGGAGTGAGCTCTATGAAAGAGAGCCACTTTACTCCTTCTACCGAATCATTGAACAAGAGGCGCTGCGCGATGAGCGAGCGCGTGCCATTAAGCAAACCCTCGATGAGATGCTCATCGGTCAATCTTCCATTTTAATTGAACGCTTAGACCAACGAGGGGCGTTGGTAATCGATGACCTTGAATTAGCCGTTGAGACCTTTAGTGCAGTAATCGCCCAGCACTTGGTGCGGACGCTCCTCACCGATGAGGATATCCGCTACCAAGCCGAGCGCTTTATTCGCCGCTTTTGTGCCCACTACGCTGCTACATAGCCGCTAAGAAGGGAATTCCCACGAGCGCAAAGGCGTTCTTTAAGACTTGAAGAACCATCGCCGAAAGGCCAACTCGCGCTTCGATCAGAGCTGGCGTTGCAGCCTTGAGGACGGGGTTATCGTGGTACCAGCGACTGAAGGTCTTACTTAATTCATAGAGGTAGGCAGTGATCTGAGAAGGATCGTACCCTTCACCTGCTCGCTCAACGACTTCACCGAAGATGGCGATCTGTCGAATGAGGGAGCGCTCATCCTCTAAGGAGAGAACGCTGCCATCAAAGGAGGTAGGAATCTCCTTATCATACCGCTTGAGCATGCTACTGATCCGTGCACCCATGTACTGAAGGTACGGACCGGTATTTCCGTTAAAGGAAATCGATTCAGCGGGGTTGAAGATCATATCTTTCGTTGGTGAGACTTGAAGAAGGTAGTAGTTTAGCGCCCCAAGGGCGATTGCCCTACTCGTCTCAGCGAGGTCGCCAACTTGGTCTTCCCGCTCTTTGGCGATGATTTCTTCACGGGCGAGGGTTTGTAACTCCTCAACTAAGTCATCCCCATCAACCACCTTTCCTTCCCGGCTCTTCATCTTTCCATCGGGGAGGTTCACCATCCCATAGGAGAGGTGGTGAAGATCTTCGGCCCACTCATAGCCGAGCAAGCTAAGGGTATAGAAGAGGACTTTAAAGTGATACTGCTGTTCACTGGCAACGACGTAGATCATTGAATCAAATGGCCAATCTTCATTGCGCTTAATTGCAGTTCCTAAATCCTGGGTCATGTAGAGGGAGGTTCCATCACTGCGCAGCAGTACTTTCTTATCTAAGCCGATCGATTCTAAATCGACCCATACTGAATTATCCGCTTCGCGGTAGAAGACCCCCTTTTCTACCCCTTTAAGGACTTCGTCTTTGCCGTAGCGGTACGTCTCTGATTCATAGTAGTAGTGATCGAAGCTGATGTTCATCGACTCGTAGCTTTCAGCGAGACCTTGGAGGGTCCACTCATTCATCTTCGTCCACAGCTCAATGGTTTCTTGATCGCCATCTTCCCACGCCTTAAGCATCGCCTGGGCTTGAGCTTCTAAGCTGGGATCTTTTTCAACTTCTTGGTTGTAGCGAACGTAGTAATCACCGACGAAGTGATCGCCTTTAATACCAGTGGATTCGGGAGTTTCACCGTTGCCAAACTTCCGGTAGGCGAGCATCGATTTACAGATGTGCACTCCACGGTTGTTGATCAAGTTCACTTTGCGCACTTCAGCACCGTTGGCTTTGAGGATTGCTGAGACGGACTCCCCGATCGAGTCGTTCCGCAGGTGACCTAAGTGTAGCGGCTTATTGGTATTGGGGCAGCTAAACTCAACCATCACCCGCTTCCCATCGAGGACGCGGGTATGCCCATAGTGATCACCGTCTTCACTAACTTTCTTGGCTAGGTGTAAGGCGAGCTCACCTACGTCGATTCGAACGTTTAAATACGGACCAGCGACGAGGAGCTCGTGATCGCCGAGGCGATTCTTTAACTCATTGGCGAGGGCGGGTGGACTCATCCCTAAGACTTTCGCTTGGGCGAAAAGGGGAAAGGCGATATCCCCAAGCTCAATCTTGGGGGGAGTTTGGACGGTAAGCGGGGGAATGACAACATCCCCATTCATCCGTTTTAATTCTTCTTCAATGCGAGTTTTCCAACTCGCGCGTATTGCTCTGAGCATGATTTATTCCTTCTGGCCCATCGTACAATAAAGGGCGCCTAGCCTTCAAGGCGAATGCTTACTTCACCGCTGGAGAGACTTCGGGTAATCCCCTCACCATCGGTGATGAGTAAGTGCGCCTGCTCATCGATTCCTTCTACCTTGGCTATATAGGAGTGCTCGCCCTCATAGACGCGCACTTCTTTGCCGATGAGGTTACTTCGCCTCCGGTAGATTTCTAAGAACGCAGAATCAGGAAGTGCTAAGACGAGGCGTTCAAAGCGGGTGATGATATCAGCGATAAGAAGGTGGGGGTCGATCGGAAGGGGTTTTGATGGATCAAAGAGGGAGCCAACGATTTCTTGAAGTTCAGCGGGCAGGAGCGTTACATCGAGGTGGAGGTTAATCCCGATTCCGACGATTACCGTAGCCATCACTCGCCGCTCCATGGAGATGATCCCTTCAGTGAGAATCCCACTTATCTTTTTATTACCGACAAAGAGGTCGTTGACCCATTTAATCGATGGCTCAACGTGGGCGATAGTTGCAAGGCCCTCGCTCGTAGCAACGGCAGCGGCACTGGTAATCAAGAGAGCTGAATCGATTGCCATATCCAAGGGAAGGGCAACGGTGAAGTAAAGTCCCCCCCGGGGGGAGAAGAAGGACCGCCCAAGCCGTCCGCGCCCGCTCTTCTGGGTGTGGGAGACGAGGATTGATTTACTCTTAGGAGAGCGGCGCTTCATCTCGCTGTTTGTTGAGTCCACTTGATCGAGGACCTCGATCTCATAGCTCGGAAGGAGCTCTTTCAGGGTTTGGGGATTAATCTGAGTGTCATTAGTCGTTAAGCGGTAGCCTTGGTTGGGGACCCCTTCAATGAGGTAGCCATCTTTTCTCAGAGTTTCAATCGCTTTCCACACCGCTGAGCGGGTGATCTGTAACTCATCGGCGATCACCTGCCCCGAAAGGGGGGCATGTGAGTTCATTAAATGCGCAAGGACGGAAGCTTTTCTACTCATACGGGGAGGATAAAAAATGAGTCATCAATTGTCAACCATTTGAAGGTTTACATATTGTTCATCTTTGTGGTATTCTCCCGCCATGGCTGAACGGAAAATCCTCTTAATTGCATTCTTCACTGCCCTCATCATCGTCGGCTCCTTTATCCGTCTTCCCCTCCCCCCAGTGCCGATTACCCTGCAGACGCTCTTTGTCCTCGTTGTTGCCTACCTCGGTGGTCCCGTCATCGCTTCAATGAGTGTCCTACTCTACCTTATTCTTGGAATCATCGGCGTTCCTGTCTTCAGTGGTGGTGGAGGCTTTGCCCTCCTCTTTGGCCCAACTGGTGGCTACCTCTTTGCCCTCCTGCCGGCAGCGCTCATCGCTTCCTTTGGGGGGACGAAGAATCTCTTCTTTATGATCCTCTTTGGCGCCCTTGCAACGGCGATGATCTACGTTGGGGGAGTTCTTATGCTCTCGTTCGTTCTTTCCCTGACACTGAAGCAGGCGATCGTCGCAGGAATGCTCCCATTTCTCATTGGGGACGGGATTAAGCTCGGCGTTGCGATCGCTATTAGTCGCCGTTTTGCCCAGCGCGTCCCCCTCCTACTTGCCTAAAGGGGAAGAGAATTCGTAAGCTATAGGCATGGAACCATGCAAAGATCATCCGTTTGACGCAACGGTATTTATTCCTTCATTTTTGAAGACCTTTGACCGGATTGCCGGGAATGCGAACTTCCACGGTCTCAAACCCCTCCCCCGGATGGAGATCGTCAGCCAACTCTGCGATGAACTCTTAGAGCTCTTCTTCCCTGGCCGCTGTGGGCGCGACCAGGCGCAGATGGATTTACGCGAATACTTAACGCACCAGATGAACGTTGTCTTAAGCCACCTCAAAGGCCAGCTCTACTTAGCGTTTCGTTACGATAATGAAGAGATGAGTGATGAGGAAGCATCAGAAAAGAGCGAGCAAGCGGTGCGCAGTGTTGCTGCCCACCTTCCTGCAATTCGCCTGAGTCTAAAAGCTGACGTCCAAGCTGCGTATGAAGGTGACCCCGCCGCCCAAAACATCCGCGAAGTTGTCCTCTCCTATCCCGGAATTAAGAGCTTAACGATTCATCGGGTAGCTCACGAGCTCTATCGCCTCAACACCCCGATCATCCCCCGGATGATGGGTGAGTACGCCCACGCCCAAACCGGCATTGATATCCACCCCGGAGCCCAGATCGGCTCATCGTTCTTCATCGACCACGGAACGGGAACGGTCATCGGCGAAACCGCCGTGATCGGCAGTAATGTGAAGATCTACCAAGGGGTCACTCTTGGGGCGCTCTCCTTCCCCCGCGATGCGTGTGGGGCGCTCATTAAAGGGGTGAAGCGCCACCCAACGATTGAGGATGATGTAACTATTTACGCCAATGCGACGATCTTAGGTGATATCATTATCGGAACGGGTTCAACGATTGGCTCAAACGTCTGGATTAAAGAGTCGATCGATCCTCATACGATGGTGACGATCAGCGCCCCGGAGATTCGCAAGCGCGAGATTAAGAACTCTCATTGATCAGGGAGTAGCGAAGGTGGTCTTCCCACACGCCATTACGCTGGGCGTAGTGGCGAACGATTCCTTCTGAAGTAAAGCCAAGCGCCTCGATGAGTTTAATCGAGGCGTTATTTGTTGGAAGGATATTCGCTTCGAGGCGATGAAGGCCAAGACGTTCAAAGGCGTAGGTGATCATCCCAGTAACTGCTTCTTTGCCGTATCCCATGTGCCAGTGGCGGTGATCTACGCTGTAGCCAAGCTTCGCACTCTGGCTGTGGGCGTAGAGGATTTGGCTTAATGAAACGACAGCGATGAGCTCATTTTTTTCATAATAGAGGGCGGTTAAGCCGCGCTTACTGCGAAAGAGCTCATCATAGAGGCGATAGATCGACCGAAATGACGAGAGGGTGTAGTACGCACTCTCTCGCTCAACCCCAAAGGGGGCAAACGCTTCTCTGTTTTCCACTTCAAAGCGGAGCCCATCTTTGGCGAGTGAACTATCAGCACTAACGGCTTGAAGTCTTGGGGTTTCAAAGAGCAGCGCCATGGGCGATAAACTCCATGAAGCGATCGTTCATTTCGCCAAAGGCGCCCCCGAGGAGCATTCCCCGCTCAGCAAAGAGCGGGGCGTTGACGATCTGAACATCTACGTAGTTTCCCGCAACCCCGTACCAAGAACCGCCTTTACGGTTTTGAACGATCACCTCCGCTTCTTTGCCAACTTGGCGAAGAA
>JBBADN010000050.1:0-7485 GCA_041656455.1 Sphaerochaeta sp.
TATTGGGGGCTCGTTCTTCCTCTACTCGAAGATTATCACGTGGGCATCGAAGCGCTTTAACTTAGAGGATAAGATCGTCCCCCTCTTTGGGAGCCGCCGAAAGAAAGATCGAAGGCGCGAATAAGATGGCGTTGTCGATTGGGTCTTACGCCAAGCTCTCGTGGTACCCGTTCAGTGATGAGGCGGTGATCAAGAGCATCTGGTACATGAATCGCCTCGGCGATCCCTCAATCTTACTTCCCAATGAATCCCCCGACCAAAAGTGGCACCTCTTTGGCCACACCTTCTTAGGCATCGTCCACTTCATCAGCGAAAATGGCATCAGCTGGCAACCGCGGAGGATGATCGAGCTCAGAGGTCATTCGCCCTCAATCTACGTTGAAGATGGGGTGTACTACCTTCTCTATGAGAAGCACGACGCCTTTCCCTCCCAACTCGATTCCTTCTTCACCAAACGAACCAAGAAGAAGGCGGTGAGTCACAGTCGAATCGAAGTGCGCTCCTCAACGGACCTCGTGCTCTTCAGTGAACCGAAGATCATCCTCGATAGCCGCGAGATTCCGTTTGCGATCGATGGCCTTGGGCGCCCTCGAGTCTCAAGACCTCAACTCTTTAAAGAGAAAGATCTCTACACCCTCTTCTTTGGCGCCTCGCACGTCGTCCTCGCTGATACAAGCCACAAAGCGAGTCGCTACTTCGCCTCGGCAACCTCAGCAGCTCTTCTTGGGCCGTATGAAGTAACGAATAATAATAAGCCACTCATCGAGCCCGATGGGGATGACCCCAGTCGCTCCCTTGCCGTGGGCTCGGTACGGGTGATTCAAGCAAGCGATGGGTACGTCGCCATTCAATGTGGAAAGTATTGGGATAAGGAGCTAAAGCGCTCCTCCTCCAGCGTCATTCAAATAGAATCAAGAGATGGGGTGACGTGGCTGCCGTCAACGCGGCCTCAGATCCTCACTCCACCCCCATCAGGGTGGGCGAGTCGATATATAATCAGCTGTGATGCCCGCTACAAGGCGGATGAAGGGTGTGTCTACTGCTACTTCAGCGCCAGTTCAAAGAAACGCTTCTTTCCGACCAAAGAGGCGATCGGGCTCCTCTTAGGAAAAGACCCCGCCCTTCGAAAAGTCTTCTTTTAAAAGCTACTACGCTTCTTCCATTCAGTATGGGCACGAAAGACGACTTCACTCGATCCATCATTTAAACTACGGATAACCTCACTGACTAAAACTGGCTCCTCTTGGGTAAAGCCGTCGGGGGTGTGGGCGTAGGTGTGCACGTGAACTACATCATCGAGAAACGTCTGCTTCTGATAGAGCACATCCGCTTTCGTGACTTTGTACGTTGTTCGAAACTCGGCATTTAATGCTTCTAAAACCCAGGAGAGGTAGGTGATGTTGTTGATGTGGTTGTTGCGGTCAGTATCGAGGTACGTGACCCGCGGTTTATACGTTCCAAGGTGGACGAGTTCGTCGGTTTCATTATTTGGCCGGGGGACGTTCATGTCGATGACTCGGGTGGAATCTTTTACAAGGCCGATTCGCTCACTCATATCCTGAGGGCGCAGCGGTCTGCCTCGCTTAAGGTCAATGATCGCCCAGAACGTCTTTGCCCGGAAGAGGAGCTGCCCATCAGAGCCGTACCCTTCAACGATTCGCGGAAGGTGTAATCTGATTGGTTCTTGGGCCCACGTCTGAACGTGGATCTCTTCATTCCAGCGGGTGTAGCCAAAGATTTCGATGTGATTGCGGGTGATCACCCACGTCTTGCCCTCTTTGTGGAGGTCGATAATCGAGGCCCCTCGCATCGCGGCGTGAAGGCCCGCTGCCTCTTGGACGAGGCGAAGATAAAACGCCGTTTGGGCGGCCCCAAGACTATCCGTTTCAAAGCTGTACGTCGTAAAGCTCAACTTCGCTATATTCTGTTCATTAATTGAAACACTCCCACTACTCATGCTTCGCTTCCTTCTTGTAAAATCTCAACGTACTGCGTCCGTAGGCGCGCTCATCGATGAAGAGTAAATCCCCATAGCGCTCGGGCCACTGACTCTTCTCTTCGACGGGGTAGTGGATGATGAAGAGGCCTTCTTCTCGAAGGAGATTATGATCATTCACCGAGCGTAAAAGACGGATTTTGTCCTCCATCGAAAAGGGCGGGTCAGCGTAGATTACGTCGTAGGTAGTTTTAGCGTTAGAAAGAAAACGGAAGACGTCGTGAAGAAAGAGGGTAATGTCTTCTTCCACGAAGGCGATGTTCTGCATGATCGTTTCTTTCTTTTGGCGATCTTTCTCAACGAGATGAATCGTCGTAGCCCCTCGACTCGCCGCTTCAATGCCAATGCTCCCACTGCCACTGAAGAGATCGAGCCACCCAGCTCCCTCTTGACTGCCTAAGATTGCGAACATCGATTCGCGCATTCGATCCATCGCCGGGCGAATGACTCCCGGCGGACAGATGATCTTCCTCCCTCGATAGAGGCCACCAGTTACCCGCATACTCCTATCCTAAAGATTTTTCCCCCTTTGCTCCAGAGGACCTTACGCTTCGCTGCGGCTCTCCTCAAAGGGAGGAGCTTCTGCTAAGACAGTGCGAATAATCGTATGCTCGGGGGTGAGGAAGCCACTATCGCTTTGGAGGATTGCATCAACATACGTGCGCGCCTCTTCAATTAAGGAGAGATCATCAGTCAGTGAGGCGAAGGCGAGCTTTAGGTAGCCGCTTTGGGCGTGACCAGTTAACTCCCCCGGGCCTCGGATGAGCAAGTCTTGCTCAGCGATGTAGAAGCCATCGGTCGAGTCCTTCATCACCTGAAGGCGCTTCTTCGCCTCCTCACTCATCTCGTTGGAGAAGACGAGGAAGCAGTACGACTGAAGGGCGCTGCGCCCAACACGTCCGCGCAGCTGATGCAGTGCAGCAAGGCCAAAGCGATCGGCGTGCTCGATGATCATGCACGTTGCATTGGGAATATCGATTCCAACTTCAACAACGCTCGTTGAGACGAGGTAGGAGATCTTTCCCTCTTGGTACGCTTTTAGAATGGAGACTTTCTCCTCTTCATCGAGTTTGGAGTGGATCAAGGCGGAGGGAACGCCGGGGTACTGCGTCTTTAAGAACTCGTACATGTTCGTCACATCCCGAAGGTCACTTTGACCGCTATCATCGATTCGGGGGTAGATGAAGTACGCTTGGTGGCCCCGGGTAAACTCCACTCCAACGGAGGAGTACATCCGCATTCGACTCTCCTCTCGTACTAAGTGGGTGATGATCTCCTTCCGCCCCGGGGGCATCGTCTCAAGGGTTGAAATGTTTAATGAGCCGAAGACCGTCAGCGAAAGGGTTCGGGGAATCGGGGTAGCAGTCATTAACAGTAGGTGAGGCTCGCTCGCCTTATTTAAGAGGGCGAGGCGCTGCTCCACCCCAAAGCGGTGCTGTTCATCGATGATGACGTAGCGGAGGTTTTTAAAGAGAACCCCTTCGCTGAAGAGGGCGTGGGTTCCCACTAAAAGGTCAATCTCTCCGCGGCTAAGGGCAGTAAGAAGGTATGAACGCTCTTTTGGTTTCACCGAACCAGTAAGGAACGCCATCCGAACTCCCAGTGGTTCTAAGAGCGCTGCCCCGCTTTCTGCGTGCTGGCGGGCGAGGAGTTCAGTGGGGGCCATAAACGCAACTTGGCCGCCTTCACTGATGATCTTCAGTGCACTAATCCACCCCACGAGCGTCTTTCCTGAACCAACATCCCCTTGAAGGAGGCGGTTCATCGGCTCGGGGGCGCTTAGGTCTTCGCGGATCTCCTTCAGGCTCTTCATCTGATCACCGGTAAGGCGGAAGGGAAGTGACTCGATGAGCTTCAGTTCTAACTCGGTGGGAATAGCCGCTCGGGCTAATTGGCTCTTTGGCTTTCGACGGGCAACGAGCTGCAAGTAAAAGAGCTCGGTAAAGGCGAGAGTCTTTCGAGCGAGGTGGAGCTTCTCCATATCAGGTGGCTGGTGGTAGAAGCGGATCGCCTCATCCGTTGAAAGAAGCTGCAACTTCTTTGTAATTGTAGCAGGTAGTTCATTGGTGAATGAGCTCTTTTCGGTGAGGACCTTTTGAATATTGGCGCGAATGAGGCGCTGGGTGAGTGAACCCCTCAGGGGGTAAATGGGAAGGATCTTTCCAAACTGGACGGGGAAGTCCCCATCATCAGTGGCGGGGTGAAGTTCAAATTGACTCGCCTGTTTCTCACTGCCTTTTATCGTCACCGGAGCCCACAGGTAGTAGATTCGCCCAACCTTTATTGTTTTCTCTAAGAAGTTTCGCCCAAAACAGAGAAGCGCTAAGCGTCCATCGCCATAGCCGCTGGCGTCACGAACGGTAATCTTCAGTGTTCGCTTCATCCCTTTCTTTAAACCAAAGTAGGAGTGAGAAAGAACCTCAACGAGGGTGTTGGCGATCTCGCCGTCTTGGACTCGGCTAAGGGGATGGACTTTTGAGCGGTCCTCCCAACTTCGAGGGGCAAGAAGGAGGAGATCACTGTAGGTGTGGATTCCAAGCTCAGCGTACGCCTTCGTTGCCGCTGGGCCCACTCCGCCAAGCTTCGTGACTGGTTCATTCAGCGCGCGAAGGAACGCCATCGTTACATCCCTGATTTCGTAAGAAACCCGATAATGAAGCGCAGAATGATCGACGTTCCACTCCACGCAACGATGAGGGTAATGAGGCTTGCGATGACGAGCTTGCGGTCATTCACGACCTGGTTCGTGAAGAACGTTCGCTGCGTCCAATCGAGGAAGCCGCCGATAATTGAATCGAGCATCGAGATGTAGGTGATCGAGTGGATCGATCGTTTAAAGCAGAAGTAGAGGCGAATAGCGAGGAGGATGAAGAAGAAGAGGAAGATTGGATGAACGAGGTAGTTGTAGAGGGTTTGGAGCAGAAGGGCGATGACCATCGCAACGGTAATCGTCCCATGGGCTCCAAAGAGGCGAAGGAGGGATTGAACGACCGATAAAAGGGCGAGGGCAACGAGGGGGGTTAAGTCAAAGCGCGGACGGACGAGGGCTTTAATGCCCCGAAACCACCTCAGGTACGGATCGACAATTTTCCCTAAGATGTGGGCGAGGGGTGTTTGCCCATCGGTCTTTATCCAAGAGATGATGATCCGAATCCAGATCAAGAGGGAGTAGAAGGAGATGAGCGCCGCTAAGAAGTTAGCGAACGCCATGAAGGCCGTTATCGGTTGGGTACTGTTCATTTGCTTTTCCTCCTCTCTATCATACTCTTAGTCAAACCAAACGTCCAAGACTGCAGGGTTTTTCTTTAACGCAGTGGCTAGTTCGGCAGTACAGCGAACCGCAAACTCCCGCCCACACTCAACGAGGGAGCCGAGCGCCTTTCCTTCCTCTTTGAAGTGGAGGTATAGGGTGCACGAACCATTGAAGTCGAGGCTCGTATCGCGTAAGTGGGTGATTTGTTCAGCGGTGCAGAATGACTTTTCAAGCTCAACGTGACAGCGGCTGACGGCTAACGGGGCGAGCTCCTCTGGATCGCGCTTGATCGATTCAATGCGGAAGGAGATCCGCTCATCCCCATTACCCCGCTTATCGAACGTTCCTTCAAAGCCGTAGATTTGATCAACCTCTAAGAAGGAGCGTGACTTCTCAAACTCATCGGTGAAGATCACCGCTTCAAAGGAGGTGTTCAAATCCGTTAGCTGAGCAAACGCCATCGTCCCACCCTTTTTGGTGATGTACGGTTTGATCTGGGTGAGCATCGCAATGATGTTCGTCTTCTGCCCTAAGGGGACACGCTCTAGTTGGGAGGTATCGACGGTGACTCGGTTCTTGATCGCTGTTCGATAGCGATCGAGGGGGTGGCCACTTAAGTAGAAGCCAAGGAGGGCCTTCTCAATTTCAAGCTTTTCTTGGTTCGACCAATCATCAACATCTTTGAAGACAAATGAGTCCATCATCTCTTCACTCTCTTCATCGAAGAGGGAGATTTGCCCAAACGCTTTAAACTCTTTCTTCCGCTGCACTGAGGCAACAGCGTCAGTAACGTTTTCTAAGAGGGTGGGGCGGTTGATCCCCAGCTCATCAAACGCCCCCGCTTTAATTAACGAATCGAGGACTTTGGAGTTCGTCACCTTCGAATCGAGGCGGGTGAGGAAGTCGAGGAAGTCAGTGTACGGACCATTGGCCTCCCGCTCAGCAACGATTGCATCAACGACTCCTTCACCGACGTGCTTAATTCCCGCAAGGCCGTAGACAATCTTATCATCCACTACAGCAAACGCCCGAAGGGAGTAGTTCACACTCGGCGGAAGGATTTCAATCTCCGCCTCCCGAACTGTCTGGAGGTACTCGCTGAACTTATCGGGGTTGTTCATCTCGTTGGTGAGGTTCGCTGCCCAGAATTCGGCGGGGTAGTTTGCCTTTAAATACGCCGTCTCATAGGCGACAACGGAGTAGGCGAGGGCGTGACTCTTGTTAAAGCCGTAGTTTGCGAACGGCTCAAGCATCTCAAAGATTTCAATTGCATGCTGCTTGCTTCGGCCTAAGCGCAGTGCGCCTTCGATGAACTTCACCTTCTCTGCTTCAAGCTCGCTGACCTTCTTCTTCCCCATGATCCTTCGGAGGATATCCGCCGAACCTAAGGAGTAGCCGGCGATGATCTGAGCAACTTTCATAACCTGCTCTTGGTAGACGATAACGCCGTAGGTGTTCTTTAATTCATCCTCTAACTCGGGATCCGCGTAGGTGATCGGCTGACGGCCGAGCTTACACGCGATGTACTGGGGAATGTACGCCATCGGACCGGGGCGGTAGAGGGCGTTTAAGGCGACGAGGTCTTCAATCGTTGATGGCTTTGCTTCTTTAAGGACACTCTGCATTCCAGCACTTTCAAACTGGAAGATTGCACTGGAGTCTCCTCGTCCTAACATCGCGAACGTCGCTTCATCCTCTTCACTGATCTCTTCAATTGAGAAGGTGGGGTCCTTTGCCTGGATGAGCTTTTGGGCGTGTTGGATGAGGGTGAGGGTTTTAAGTCCTAAGAAGTCCATCTTCACTAACCCGCACGGCTCTAAGAGCTCCATCGAGTACTGTGTTGAAATTGCCCCAGTGCGGGCGTCGCGGTACAGGGGGACGTAGTTAGTAAGCTCCTCGCGGCCGATGACAACCCCGGCGGCGTGGGTGGAGATGTGCCGCGCCATTCCTTCTAAGCGTCGAGCGGCATCAAAGAGCTCGGCGTAAATGCCCCCTCGTTTTTCAAGCTCCACTAAGTCGGGGGATTGTTCAAACGCTTTGGTGAGCGTCATCCCCAAATCATCGGGGATCATCTTTGCGATTTGGTTGGATTCATCGAAGCTGATATCAAGAACACGGGCGACGTCTTTCATGACCGCCTTCGCCTTCAGTGTTCCAAACGTTGCGATCTGGGCAACGCGGTCTGAGCCGTACTTCTCCGTGACGTAGTTGATCACCTCGCCGCGGCGTTCGAAGC
>JBBADN010000051.1:0-7444 GCA_041656455.1 Sphaerochaeta sp.
TTCGTAGGTGATATCTAATACATTTGGGTCATGATCGATATCTTTGAAGTGCTGACTCACCGCCGCCTCTATGGGAATCGTCCAAAAGCTCACACCGAGTGCTAACGCTAATTTCTCAGCATTAGACTTTGTCCGGGTCGTGCTTCCAAAGCCCGGCATCGAGACAGCAATAACTCCTCCCCGGTCAAGGCCAAGGAGGTCAAAGGTTCGAACAATTGCCAAAAGAGCGACAGTGGAATCGAGACCCCCAGAGAGGCCGATGATTACCCGCTCTAATTGGGTGTGCTCTAAGCGCTTCTTTAAGCCGAGGGCTTGGAGGGTAAGGACCTCTTCACACCGTCCTTCAAGGTCTTCGGGAACGAAGGGGGCTTTCTTGATCTCGCGAATAAGGGTCCCTGGAGTTACTTCAAGATCACAGGGAACATCGACGTACTCCTCTTCATAGAGGGGATACCCCCCTTCAAGGCGGCGTTGATGGATCAGTTGCTCCAAGTCAATTTGCCCGATCACCAACTGACCACTGACGCCGTCACTTTCAGCAAGAATCTTCCCTCGCTCGGCGATGAAACCATCGGCGAGGTAGACACTATCAGTTGTTGACTCCCCTTCCCCGCTGTTAGCCTGAATGAGGGCGGTGGCTGTTTGTAGGGTGAGTGCTTGAGCTAAGAGGCGAGCGTTTGAACCACGGCCGATGAGCTCAGCACTGCTAATCGGATTGGCGATAATTGTCGCAGATGATTGACTAGTATCCTTTATTGCTCCGACTTCAACCGATAAGGTGAAGTTCGGCAGTAGCGGTGGAGTGATGTGAAGGGCTTGGCCAAAGTACGTATACGTCCCAAAGAGCTCAACAGAGAGAACTTCTCCTTCGTACGAGGAGAAGGGAGATCTAGCATCCTTTTTAGGAACAACGGCGAGGATGTCCCCATCGAAGGCAACGATTGCACAGTTGTAGAGGCTTGAGCCCACAGCAACGGGTGCACCAAAGACAACGATGATCTGTTTGTGCTGAGTCGAGCGGACGATCGCTTCAACGCTTTCATTACTCGCGTTGATGAGCGTTGATGAGTAAAAGAGGTCTCCGCACGTACTGGCGGTTGTCGCCAGTTCAGGAAGAACTAAGAGTGAGACGTCCCTCTTCACCGCTTCTTCAATACCAGCAATAATCTCGCTGCTATTGTACGCGGGGTCTGCAACTCGAAGCTTCGGCGAAAGAGCGGCAACTGTAATCAATCCATCGTTCATTATGGACCTCCTCTTCGACGTTCTTAGTGTAGCGCTCATAAGAAGGGATGAGCAAGACGTGAGTGTGTGGTATTCTAGTGCCATGAGTATCATTGAGATTCACAACCTTTCCAAACGCTTTGGAAAGACCCAGGCTCTTGATCAAGTGAACTTGAGTATTGAAGAACATTCAATCCACGGCTTCCTTGGACCAAATGGGGCGGGAAAAACGACACTCCTACGAATTCTTTTGGGTATCATTAAACCTACTAGTGGGAATGCCACAATCTTTGGCCAAGACGTCTTTAAAGATCGAATCGAAGTGCACAAGAACATCGCCTACGTTCCTGGGGAGGTAAACCTTTGGCCTAACCTTACCGGTGGAGAGGTAATCGATCTTCTTCTTGGCAATGGCCGAATCAACCGAATAGAAATTAATCACTACCTTGAAGTCTTTGAACTCGACCCATCTAAGAAAGGAAAGACGTACTCAAAAGGTAATCGGCAAAAAGTCGCCCTCGTCGCTGCCTTCGCATCTCCTGCTGAACTCTTCATCCTCGATGAACCAACCAGTGGTCTCGACCCGTTAATGGAGCAGCGCTTCCAGCAGGTGATCAAACAAAAGCAACAGGAAGGAAAGACGACCTTTCTCTCCTCCCACATCCTCAGCGAGGTAGAGCAACTTGCAACAACAGTCTCAATTATCCGTGAAGGAGAGATCCACCACACCCTCACTGATTTAACAAACCTGAATCAGTACTTTCAGGAGGAAGGGTAATGGGTGAATACCTTCGCTTCATCATCCGCCGCGAGCGGAGAATCTCATTAATCTGGCTCCTTTCTATTACAGCAAGTGTCCTCATCTTCACCAGCCTCTACCCAACCCTCGTTCCTACCCACGCAGAAACCCTCGCCCTTGCTACATCCATGCAAAATCCCGCAATGGTCGCAATGATGGGCCCAGTCTATGGCCTTGCTCAAATCACCCCGGCAATTATCATGAGTCAAGAAACATTGATCTGGTACTTAATCGCCGTTGCCATCATGAACATCTTCCTCATCACTCGCCACACTCGAGGTGATGAAGAGTTTGGCCGCATTGAGCTTCTTCTTGCGAAACCGATCAGTGTCCGAATTCCAACGCTCGCTCCTTTAATCTTTGCAATCATCATCAACGCAATCATCGCCCTCGCCTCTGCCCTTGGTGTCCTGATCATCAATATTGAGGGGACAACGTTCCTTGGCGCACTTAGCTTTGGGCTTGCGATCGGCGGAGTTGGTCTCTATTTTGCGGCCCTTACCCTCCTCTTTGCCCAGATTTTTAGTACATCAAGCGGAGTTTTTTCCGCGTCGTTTATTACGGTGGGGCTCATGTACATGATCCGGGCGTTAGCCGATGTAGAGCAAAGCCCCCTCACCCTCATCTCTCCCTTTGGGGTAGCGCTTCAGATGGAGGTCTTTTACTCCAACCGCCTCACACTCCTTCTTTTTCTCCTCCTCCCTTCTCTTTTCTTTATTGATATTGCTCTCCTTCTTAATTCCATTCGTGACCACGGTAGCGGCCTCATCGCCCAGCGCCCCGGTAAGAGGCGCGCCTCTGCGTTTCTCCGCTCCCCCTTTGGCTTAGCGTGGCACCTCAGTAAACCATCCACCCTCGCCTGGGGCGGTGGAATCTTCTTACTCGGGCTTTCCTACGGAAGTGTTATCGGAGATTTAACATCGTTTGTTGAGAACAATGAACTGATGCAGCAGATTATCTTAAGTAGTGGACCAAATACCCTCCTCGATGGATACGTCGCTTTAATTTTCTCAATCATGGCAAGTGTGGTGAGTGTTCCCGTCATCCTCTCCACATTGAGGATTTATAATGAAGAGATCACCGCCCGTGCTGAACTTCTCTTCTCCCGTCCAACGAGCCGAAGAGCCCTCTACACTCCATTTCTCATCATCGCCTTTGGTGAGAGTATTATGATGTTTATTCTCCTCGCCATTGGCTTAGCTCTCGGAGGTGGGGGTGTACTTTCTTTGGGTGAAATTATCGGCTACGGCTTAGCCTACCTCCCAGCAGTCTGGCTCTTTGGCGCTGTTGGTGTCTTTATCGTTGGCTTTATTCCCGCCCTCCGCTCGCTCATCTGGCTCTTCTTCGCTTCCACCTTCATCATCACCTACACCGACTTCATTACCCCACTGCCTTCTTACCTCACCAAACTAAACCCCTTCGTCTTCATCCCCCACCTTCCAGTTGAAGAGTTCAAAATTCTACCCTTACTCATCCTAACAATAAGCTCAGCCCTCCTTATCACAGGAGGGCTGGTGCGCTATGAGAATAGGGATTTATCTAACGGCTAAGGATCGCTACCGCTTCATGGTGGAACGTCTGGGGGTAGAAGTCAAAGGGTTTCACGCTTTCTAGGGTGAAGCCTAAGTCGACTAACGTCCCAACATCCCGGGCGAGAGTTACGGAGTTGCACGACACGTAGATGATTCGCTCTGTTCCCCACGAGGCGATCTTCTCATGAAGGTTCTTATCAAAGCCAACGCGCGGGGGATCGACGATGACGGTGTCGATCTTCCCTGCTTGTTTGGAACCGAGGTTCGCCACATTCCCCGTATGGAACGTTGCATGGGGGGCGTTGCGCTTCGCAAACTCCAAGCAACGCTTGTTTCGCTCCACTGCCAAGACGCGCTTTGTCTCAACAAACGCGCTGAACGTCCCTACCCCGCTGTAGAGGTCTAAGACCGTATCCCCAAGAACGTGTTCTTTGACGTAGGCGAGCAGCGGCTCAAGAAGATCTTCATTGGATTGGAAGAAAACGTCACTACTTGCATAGAGCGTTTTCCCTAACGCCGAGATTCCAATCTCCTCCCCTAAAAGACTAATCTTCTCTTTGGAAGCGAGGGCTCCGACTTCGATGAGGGCGTTTCGGTTTTGAAGACGGTACGCTGCATCAAGGAGGGCCTCAGGTTCTTCAAGAAGGGAGTTTAGCATCGGCGTTAAAACGGGGCACGAAGAAACGGGGACTAAGTCATTGGACTTTGGGGCGAGGAAGCCCACTTCATTACTGCGCAAATCAACGTGGAAGCGACTGCGGCAGCGATAGCGCCACGGATTTCCTACTTCACTTGGTAGGAGGTTGATCTCGTCAATCTTCCCCACCCGGGCGAAGTTCTCTCTAATGATTGCTTCTTTGATTCGAACTTGCTCAGCATGGGTTGCGTATTGGAAGTCACACCCCCCGCAGATACCCCAATATGGACACGGTGGGTCAATGCGGTGGCTACTCGCTTCAAGGATCTCAACAAGCTCAGCGCGAACAAAGCCACTCTTCTCCTCAACGGGAAGAATTTCTACCACTTCATCAGGGAGGACGGCGGGGACGAAGACTCGCTGGCCATTGGGTAGCTGGGCGAGTCCGTCACCGCCTTGAATCACTTTCTCAATGCGTACGCGCATCTTCAAATTCCTTTACGTATTCAGCGATTACATCAAGGCTCGATCGCCAGAAAGAGCGATCAGCTAAATCGATTCCCGCTTCCTTGCCAACATCGCGGACACTCTTCATCCCACTGGAGGAAAGAAGGGCGTCGTAGGCAGCAACAAACGCTGCTTTATCACTGCCGCTGCGGGCGATAAGGCCAAGACCAAAGAGTTGGCCAAAGGCGTACGGGTAGTTGTAGAACGAGAAGCTCTCATTGTAGTAGTGACTCTTAATCGTCCACATGTACGGGTGGTACACATCTAAGGCATCGCCGTAGGTCCGCTTCTGCGCATCGAGCATGATCTCCTTGAGCTCGTTTGCTGTAAGGTCGCCCTCCACTCTTCGCTTGAAGACCTCTTCCTCAAAGTAGTAGCGCGAAAGAATATCCAAACACACCTGGGTGGAGTCTTGAAGCATCGCCTCGATGAGGGCGATTCGCTCCTCTTCATCGGCGTCCTCTAACGCCCCCTGGAAGATTAATCCCTCACAGAAAATTGAGGCAGTTTCAGCTAAGGGCATCGGATAGGAGCGAAGAAGCCCGCTGTGCTGTAATACCCGTGAGTCGTGGTAGGCGTGGCCAAGCTCGTGGGCGAGGGTGGAGACCCCACTGTAGCGGTAATCAAAGTTTGAAAGAATCCGTGACTGCTTCGCCACCGGGAAAGAGGTATCGTACGCCCCACCAATTTTACCTTTCCTCGGCTCGGGATCGATCCAGCGGTGTTCAAAGGCGTGATCAGCAAACTTGCCCATTTCTTCACTGAAGCGAGAGAAGTGCTCGACGATGAACGCTCGGGCTTCAGCGTAGGTGTACGGCTTTGCAACCTTTGCTACTGGGGCGAAGAGGTCGTAGAAGGCGAGCTTCTCGACACCAAGAAGATCGGCCTTTTTCTTTAAATATCGTCTAAACAGAGGAATCGCCTCCTCTAATGAGGCGATCAACGAGCCAAGAATCTCCGAATCGATTCGCGATTCAAAGATTGAGTGATCGAGGGGAGAGGCCCACCCTCGTCTTTTTGTTAAGGAAAGAGTTGCTCCCTTTACTCCGTTTAACGCAGCAGCGAAGCCCTCTTCGTGGATTTCTAACAGTTCAAGCTCTTTCTCAAACGCCTTCGCTCGAATAGAACGATTGGGATCAGTAGCCATGTTTCTCAGTTCAACAACAGTCTTAATCTCCCCTTCTTCCCACTCAGTAGAGATTGAGGATCCGAGGCTCTGCTGAAGGCGAGTAAAGGCGTCCCAGCTTGACCGACCAAGATCAGCGGCGAACTCTTCAAGCTCGTCACTCATTAAGTGCTCCTGCTCGATAAGGAGGCTCTCTAACACGTAGGCGTACGGATCATCACTTCCTCGCTCTTTAATCTCGTCCTTACGAGCGGCGAGGTGGCGGAGGAAGCGGACGATGAGGGGCTTGAGGGTAACCAGAAGATCCTCTACTTGGTTCAGCGCTTTGAGGTAGACTGAGTTTGTCGTATCGGTCGTTACCAAGGCGTTCGTATATGCCCCAAGGTTCTCAGCGTAATCGAGGAGGAGTTCAAACGCTTCAATATTTGCTTGAAGATCACTCGTTCCATCATCAAGGTTTGTTCCAAGATTGGTGATATTGGTGCGGACCCACTCAAGGTCAGCAAGAAATTCAGCACTTTCAGGGCCTGGGTAAATGGGACGTAAATCCCAACGGGGTAATGATTCCATGATTTCTCCTACAATGACAGCTTATATTCAGCAATCTTATTAATTAATGTTCGGCGGCTAATACCAAGCTCTTTCGCTGCTTGGGTTCGGTTTCCTTCCCATCGGTGAAGGGCGCGGATGATCGTTTCCATCTCCGCCTCTTTTAATGACTTTGCCTCACCAAGGGGAATCTCTTCTTCAGCCTTGATTTGGTTATGAAGACTAACACTTCCCCTCAAATCAAGGTCACTCTCTTGAATCTCACTTGTTCGGGCGAAGATCATCGCCCGCTCTAGGACGTTTTCTAATTCGCGCACGTTTCCGTAAAACTCATGCTCAACAATGCGATCTAAAGCAGCTTGGGAAATTCCACTAATCTTATTTCCCATTTGGCGATTTAACCGCTGAAGGATGTTGGTAGTGAGCAGGGGAATATCTTCGCGGCGTTGGCGTAGTGGCGGGAGGTGGATCCGCACCACGTTCAGGCGGTAAAAGAGGTCTTCTCTGAACTCGCCACTGCGAACCCGTTCCTCTAAATCTCTATTGGTTGCGGCGATGATCCGAGCGTTAATCGGTAGCTGCGTCGTCCCCCCTAGGCGGGCGATCTTCCGCTCTTGTAGAACACGAAGAATCTTCACCTGTAAGGCAAAGCTCATATCCCCGATCTCATCAAGGAAAAGGGTTCCCCCACTAGCGAGTTCAAACATACCAATCTTTCGCCCCACCGCTCCAGTGAACGCCCCTTTCTCATACCCAAAAAGCTCACTCTCAAGGAGGTTTTCAGGCACTCCACCGAGGTTTATAGCAACAAACGGACCCGTAGCAACGGGGCTGACTTGGTGGATCCGCCGCGCGACGACTTCCTTACCTGTTCCACTTTCGCCGGTGATGAGGACAATTGATGTTGAGTCAGCGATCGTTTCAATGACTTCTTTAATGCGCTTAATCTGTACCGACTTACCGATGAACCGTTGCCCATCGGTGTGCTCTTGGCGGTGTTCACTTTCAACGACGTTTCGGAGGTTTTGTACTTCAACAAGCTTCTTCAAGCGAAGAACGAGTTCTTCAGG
>JBBADN010000052.1:0-7407 GCA_041656455.1 Sphaerochaeta sp.
GGTCCTACGATCGCTCGAAGCTTTTCAACCATCGCTGTTCGCTCTTCTTGATTCCCCCCAGCGATGTAGAGGCTGATCGAGTGCTCTTGGAAGCGCGTTCCCCACTCAAGGCCGTTAAAGCTCACGCTCCGGCACAGCTCTTCAAGCTTCGATTCGGCGATGAGGAACGTAGAGTAATCACTTCGCTCAAAATCATTGTGCCCTGAAAGCTCACCTAAGAGGGGGCGGACGTAGTCGTAGAACATCGGGTCCATCTCCCGAGGGGGTCCGGGCATCGCCGCAACAAAGACTTCCCGCTCTCCTACTCGGACAAAGCCGCGAAAGCCACACGCCGTTCCATTGGGGTTAGGGATAACGTCAAAGCCCGATGGGATCATCGCCTGCTGTTCATTCGCCCCCCAGATTCGATCACCTAAGCGCGCATAGAGGGAGTCAAACGCCTCAGGGTGGCGAACAAGTTCTACCTGGGCTAGATCAGCAACGATCGAGCGGGTTAAATCATCGCTCGTTGGGCCAAGTCCCCCCGTTAAAAGGAGGACGTCGCACGTCTTAATACACTCTTTAAGGTGATTGGCAACTGAGCCGTCATCGGGGAGGATGATGATTCGCTCAACGCGGTAGCCGAGTTGGGTAAGTTGACTGCTAATCAGCCGCCCGTGGCGGTCGCTAATCACCCCGCGGGTGAGTTCGGTTCCAATGATGAAGAGGGCAGCTCGGGTGTAGTTCATCTTCGTTTTCTCACTACCCAACGAACAAATCCAAAGCCTAAGAGCGCGATCGAGAGGTAAATCGCCCCAAAGGCAAACCAGTCGATGTGTTTCGTGTAGAAAGTAAAGCCGTGATGCTCGCCGGTGTATACTGGAACATCGTAGATCTTCCATCCGACTTTAAACGGCTCCATCATTCCAACAATCTTTCCAGTTGGGGTAATCACCGCAGTCATTCCACTGTTCGTTCCTCGAACGGTAGAGCGTCGGTTTTCAATCGAGCGGAAAATCGCTAAGCCAAGGTGCTGCATTTGAGCACTGACCGCTTTCGACCACCCATCGTTCGTCATATTTACGATGACATCCGCCCCATTGGCAACAAAGCCCGCGTTCAAGTACCCAAAGACGTCCTCAAAGCAGATCGGCGTTGAGAAGCGAACCCCTTCATCGGTTTCAAAGACCACTGGATCATACCCCGTCTCCCACCAGTTGTAATCGTTGGCTAAGAGGAGGTTGTAGAGCCACGGCAGTTGCTTCTCGTAGGGGAAGTGCTCAGTAAACGGTACGAGGTGCTGCTTGCGGTAGGTGTTATTAATCTTTCCGTTCTCAAAGAAGATAACGGTGTTGTAGTCCATTCGGTTCCACGACCCATCTTCGCCTAAGGCGGGGATACTTGGGTCCTTGATCACCCCTTCGGGGTTTCCTGTTACCAGTGGCACTGGCAGGCTCTTTCCAAAAGTGACGAACTCATCAACTAAGACTCGAGTATCTGGATCAGAAGGGTAGCTTTCATGCCACGCCACTGAAGGAACAAACGCCGTCTCCGACCAGAGGATGATATCGGGGTCTTGGGTAAGCGCTTCTAAGCTGAGGCGGCGGAGGTTATTAAAGTTATTTTTGTAGGTGGCGTACCCACCCTTCCACGTATCGGCGCTGTGCTGGATTGTGGCAACGCGCCAGTTTAAGTCGGGACTTTGGCCGTTCCAATAGACTAAAGCGATGATCCCGTAGATGATCGTGGCTAAAACTAACACCGCGTAGACGATGACCGAAATGATGTGTTCTTTTATAAAGCTCAGGAAGTTGGCTCGCTTCTCGATAAGGTAAAAGGCGAGGAACGTTTGGGGAAGGACCATGAGGAAGGTAATCCCCCAGATACCCGTGAACTCAGCGATTTGAATTAAAACTAAGTAGCGGTAGATCGCCGAACCAAGCATACCGTACGGGTAACCGGCAAACCAGTTTGTTGAGAGGTACGTGTACGCGACGTAGATCACCGCATCAACAAGGTAGCTGTACTTCTTAAAGAAGCGTTGGCTAAGCTTTAGGGCGGGGAATAAGGCGATCATCTCCCCACCTTTAATAATGGGGACGAGGAGGATTGCTAAGGGGTGGAAGGTCTTTAACCAGTAGTTAAAGAAGAGGTAGAAGACAAAGCCATAGAAGAACCCATAGGGGATGATGAGCTTCCACGTCGTATTGCGAATCACCATAAAGAAGGGGATGAGCGCAAAGAAGGCGATCCACCCAAAGCCGGTGTTACTTACGAACCCCGGAAAGGCGAGTGAGTAAATAAATGCACTACTAAGAAGAGCAAAAACCTCAAGACCCACGGTCCTGAGGCTTCTACGGGCTAGTATATTGGTCAAGGATACACTCCTCGTTAATTATCAGCGTTTTCGTTGCTGCGTAAATCCCAGACACATTCCTTGAGCTCTTTTCCTGGGCGGAAAATCGCTACGCCGTGTGTTTCTACTGAAACAAGGTCCCCAGTCTTTGGGTTTCGGGCTTTCTCCCGACCCTTTCGGGTGCGAACTTCAAAGGTTCCAAAACCGCGAAGTTCGATAACCTGGTCTTTTTTAAGACCTTCTTTTACTTCTTCAAAGAATTCATCGATGATCGAATGGATGTCGGCCCGGTTGATCCCGTGCTTCTCATAGAGGTTTTCTATGATCATCGCTTTGGTCAATTTAGGGTTTGCCATGCTCTTACCTCCAAGATTTATGCTTGGGCGACGCTCGCTTGCTCCATTTTGTTGAAGCGGAGCTGTAACCGAGACTTCTTCCTATCAGCAGTATTCTTATGGATGATACCTTTGCTTGCAGTTGAATCAATCACCTTCAGGCTCAGGGCCAAATTCGTATTAGCCTGATCAATATCTCCAGAAGCAACAGCTTCGTTAAATTTCTTAATTGCGGTCTTCATCGTCGACTTCGCTGATCGATTTCTCAGCCGTCGTTTTTGGTTCTGCCGTTCTCTTTTCTCAGCTGACCTGTTAATGCTCACGTAATGCCTCCAAACGTATTCAACACAATACTTAACTATACAAAAATTGATAAACCCATAGCACGGGCGTCGATGGTCTCAAAACATATCACAGTCACTAAAACTGGTCAATACAATACTTTATTTCAGTTCCCGAAAAATTCAGCACTATATTCCCGCTTTACTTCCCAACGATTCGTATTATCGTTAAAGAAGAGGGCCGCTTGGGGTAGATTTGCAATCCTCCCTTCGCTCCCACTTAGCGTAATCTGCTTAGATAGTATGTTCACTTCAGTGACTTTCATCAAGTCACCGCCCACCTTCAATCGGCTTCCTTGGGCGGGATAAAGCTGCTTTTCTTCATTATAAAAGTCGTATTCGTAGCTTAGACAGCACAGAAGGCGACCACAGGGGCCAGAAATCTTCATTGAGTTCAATGATAGATTTTGTTCTTTCGCCATTTTAATTGAGACGGGGTTGAGGGTATCGGTGATCGAGTGGCAGCAGTAATCACGACCGCACACCGCCAGGCCACCTAGGACACGGCTTTCATCACGCACTCCAACTTGGCGTAATTCAATGCGAATCTTAAAGATCGAAACTAAATCTTTTACCAACTCCCTAAAGTCCACCCGAACATCAGCGGTAAAGAAGAAAATAATCTTTGGCTCACCTAAAAGGAAGTGCGTTGTCACGAGCTTCATCTCAAGCTTTCGCTCAGCGATCTTCTCGCGACAGATCCGCATCGCTTCATCTTCCTGCAAAAGAAGTTCTTGAGAGCGGGCTAAATCACTCGGGGTTGCTAAGCGGTCGATCCAATCAACATCGCCGGCGAGTTCAACGATCTTCGGTTCAACGGTAGGCAGGCATCCTTTGCACGCCGAGCATTGGTGTTCATCGGGTTGGTCGTTGTAGATAATCTCATCACTGAGTTCGAGCTCTTCCTCTTCTTCCTGTTCATCCCACGGCTGGGCGTGAAAGCAGCAGCCGCGAACTTGGTCATCACCACCAAGGTACTCCCCGCCTAGGCGGTCGGCGTTGGTGATCACAACTCCAAGATCGAGGCCGTACCGCGTTGGGGCAACAACACTCGTTCCTGGGTAGAGGACGGAATCCCAAGCACAGATAGAGGTCTCATTCGATGCGGGGTTTTTGACTAAATATATATATCCGGTGGATGGCCGATCTTGCACGTGTGCACCTCGGCCTCCCCGCGAGCGATCTCTGTTCATGAATTTTCCTTCATCGCTGTAAAATTACCACGCCCTCTTTAAATTGTCAAACTTATGTGTTGCAGAGAAAAACGTCTCCTACCTCGAAAAAGATTTCTCCCGAAGTAATCGAAAATGAATTATGCCATAGGGTTGGAAGTGTGGTTTAATGCAAGGAAGAATTAAAGAAGGAGAAGCGGAGAGAGGGCCATTACTTTTGTCAGGTCTTGAGCCCTCCCCCTCGCAAAACTGTATGGGAAGATTACCATCAGCTAAGGCGAAATTCAAGACAATTACCTTCCTCCCGTAAGAGACTTATGTGTTGCAGAGAAAAATACGAGGTAATTGGTTGGCAGTGGTAGAATTGACGGCACAAATACCCCGTGGTATCATACGAGTGGAATTCCCCATAGTGAATCTCCTCGAGGAGCTGGTATGAAGTTGTTTGACACGCATGCTCACATTGGCCTGATTCAAGACGATAAGATGAGTCAGCTTTTAGCGGTACAAATGGCAAAGATGAAGGGCGTCACCCACGTCGTCTCCATCACCAACAGTCTCGCTGATTTTGAACGCACCTATGATAACCTCAAATCCAATGAGGCGGTTCTTCACGCCGTTGGGGTCTCCCCTACCGAAGTCTTAAACCCCGGGCAAAACTGGGAAGAGCGGGTGATGACCAACGCCAAGCGCGACCGCGTTGTTGCAATCGGGGAAACGGGTCTCGACTACCACCACTACTCTCACGCCAAGAGCCAGCAGATTGAGTTGATGCTCCGCCACCTTGAGATCGCTCGAATCTTAGATAAGCCAATCATCATTCACAACCGTGAGGCAAAAGAGGACCTCATGCCGATCATCACCGAGAAGCTTCCCCCTAAGGGTGGAATCCTTCACTGCTATGGTGAAGATTGGGCGTTTGCTCGCAAGGCTCTCGATTTAAACATCTACTTCTCCTTTGCCGGAAATATCACTTTTAAGCACAATCGCAACCTTCACGAGGTCGCCTACCATCTTCCATTAGACCGAATCCTCATTGAAAGTGAAGCTCCGTTTATGACGCCCCACCGTTATAAAGGGGAGCGAAATAAGATTCACTACATCATTGAAACACTGTACGCAATTGCAGAAATCCGCGATACAGCAGTTGAAGAGGTCGCCGAGGTTATTTATGATAACAGCTTCAGGGCATTTGCCCTCAAGCAGGAATCATGAACGCACATCAGCCGATCCAAGTTAGTGATAGAATAACAATCCCTGGGAACCTCTTCCTCGCCCCTCTTGCGGGATACACCGATGTCCCCTTTCGCCACCTTTGCTTACAAGGTGGGGCAGATTTTACCTACACTGAGATGGTCAGTGTTGAAGGCCTTGCCCGAGAAAACGAAAAGACCCTCACCCTCCTTGAGCGCGCTGAAGGCGAAGAGCAATACGCAGTTCAGCTCTTCTTAGGTGACGTATCATCCCTCGTTCAAGCCCTTGAAATGATTAAGCCATACAAGCCTACGATGATTGATATCAACGCCGGCTGCCCCGTCCCAAAGGTAACAAAGACTGGGGCGGGATCAGCGTTGATGAAAGATCCTGAGTTGATCAAAACCATCGTTCACATTATTAAAGAAGAGAGTGGAATCCCTACCTCAGTAAAGTATCGAATCGGCTGGGATGAACAGAGTCAAAACTACCTTGAGTTTACCGATGCAGCTATCGACGGCGGGGCGGACCTCTTAACCCTCCACGCCCGAACCCGCACCCAAGGCTACGCCCCCTACGCCCGATGGGAGTACCTCACCAATTTGAAAGAACACCTCAGAAAGAAAAATCTCACCATTCCCCTTATTGGTTCAGGCGACCTCTTTGAAGCAGAGGACGCCATCCGCATGATGAGTGAAACGGCAGTGGATGGGGTGATGTTTGCCCGAGGAGCGGTAGGAAACCCCTACATCTTCGCCCAAACAAAGGCACTTCTAAAGAATAAAGAAAAACCCCAGTACACCCTAGCAGATAAGGTAGAGACGCTCCTTTCCCACCTTTACGCGTTACAGAAGCACTACAATGAACCAACGGCGTGCACACTGATGCGAAAGTTCGTAGGCGGCTATCTTAAAGGAATCGCCCACACAGCCTCAGTAAAGCAAGCAGCAGTCCAAGCCCTTACAATTAAGGAATACGAAGAAGCACTGAATCATCTGTTATCTCAGCACCAGTAGAAAAACGTTTTGCAGCAGATATTCCAGATGTCGGTTTTAGTTCTTTTAATACATAGAATTAAAAACGTACCCCGAAACATTTAATTGTACTGTGTCACTCGGTAAATCCCTCACCTCCGCTAGGGCGTACTTCGCCCTTGTTGACCAGTAAAGCGCTAAAATGATAGCTTTAAGACAATGAATTTCAAGAAGGTAATTCAATGAGAGTATTAGTATTAGGCTCCGGTGCTAAAGACCATGCGATTGCGTGGTGGTTCTCTCAGAGCCGACTTATCAGCGCCCTGTATGTGGCGCCCGGGAACGCTGGAACGGAATCGATTGCTAAAAACCTTGCGATTGATCCCTCTGATCCCGAGGCAGTCTACCAAGTCTGCCAAGAGCATCAAATCAGCTACGTCTTCATAGGAACGGAAGCTCCCCTCTTTACTGGAGTCATTGACTACCTCAACGAACGAGGAATTGACACTTTTGGAGCGCCAAAGCGCGCCCTTCCTTTAGAAGGTGATCGCGACTTTGCTCGCAAGTTCACCGAACGACATAAGATTCCTACCCCTCGGCACGCCCTCTTTACGAATACCGATGATTTAAGCACCTACCTCAAAGACCATGAAGGTGAGCGCTTTGTTGTAAAGAGCAATCAGATTGCCCCATCGAGGGTGATGGTCGACTCCAGCGAATACCAAACCTTGATGGACTTCGCGGCTAGCCTCTTAGAAAAAGGCCCGATCATCCTCGAACAGCACCTCGTTGGTACTCCGATGACGATTACCCTCTTCCTTGATACGAATAGCTACTTGATGTTACCAATCTGCAGTGACTACATGCGCGTTGAAAGCGGTGGAACTCCCACCGGTGGAATGGGCTCAATCTGCCCCGTCCCTCTGCAGGAAAAAGTTCGCCAGACGCTCATCAAAACCATCGTGCAACCTACCCTCGAAGGATTAAAGAAAGAAGGGATGGCGTATAAGGGAGTACTGACAATCAGCACCATCCTTACCCAAGAAGGACCGATGC
>JBBADN010000053.1:0-7403 GCA_041656455.1 Sphaerochaeta sp.
TATGAAGGCGAGCTCTTATTTGAAAGCAAAGCAATTCGCAATATATCGACGGAGGAATCAGTTGCCCGAAAGATTGGCTACGTTCCCCGAGACCGAAAAGAAAACGCCATCATTAAAGACTTAACGATTTTAGAGAATGGATCGCTTGTCACCCTCGCTGCTAACCGAAAAGGCCTCTTCCTTGATCACGGAAAAATAATTAACGACTTTGAGATTCAGCGCAAAGGCCTCCACATAAAAATGGAGAACCATGCTCATTTAATTACAAGCCTTTCAGGGGGAAACCAACAAAAGGTTGTCCTTGCGAAGTGGCTGAGCCTTAATCCAAAAGTATTAATTTTGGATAACCCAACCCAAGGTGTTGATGTTGGGGCAAAAGAAGAAATTTACGAGATCATCCTTCATCTTGCTGAACAAGGGATTGCAGTTGTGGTCCTCTCTAGTGAGGCTCAAGAGATTATCCGAGTCTGCTCGCGGTGTTTTGTAATGTACCACGGTTCGATTATCGGTGAATTGGATGCAGAATCTATGAATGAAGGGACCATCATGCGGATGGCAACAGGAGTGAGCCAATGAGTGAACAAGCACGATCGAATCGGTTTTTGACGTGGTTTAGGCGGATGTGGACAACCCACCCCCTCTTTTCCACCACGATTGCCCTCCTGGTGATGGTTATTCTCCAAACACTCGCCTTAGGCTTCTCCTTCCCCACCTTTGGAGCGTGGCTCTCGTTGTGGACACGGAACTGGATTAACATCCTGCGCAACAACGCAACGATTGGGATTATTTCCCTTGGAATGGCGTTTGTTATTATCACCGGCGGAATTGATCTTGCAGTCGGTTCAACAATGGTTGCAATTGGGGCGATCACGATGCTCGTCATCGACCAAAGCCCCAATGGATGGCTTACATCAAGCGGGATTATTGGCGTACCTGCGTACATCATCGGCATCATCATTGCATTAATCAGTGGAGCAATTCTTGGTCAATTTACCGGCCTTTTGATCAGTGTGGGGAATTTGCCTCCGTTTATTGCTACGCTGGGAATGATGAAGATCAGTCGCTCGGTAACGCAGCAGTTCATGCGAACGATTAACCCTTCAGTTCCAATGGGCTTTACGAAGATCGCGAATGTTATGGTTGGCAAGCAGATGTTCATGCCCATCGTCTACTGGCTCATTATCGCCTTAATCATGCACCAAATCTCCAAGAACACCGCCTTTGGTCGACACATCTTCGCTGTCGGCAGTAACGAGCGCGCGGCGAAACTTTCGGGAATAAACGTTCAGCGAATTAAGCGATGGGTTTACACCCTGATGGGCTTGATGGTCGCTATCTCAGCGATCTTACAAGTCTCTCGCATTGGAGCAATGGACTTTGCTAACGCTGGTAGTGGCTACGAGATGGATGCAATTGCAGCAGTCATCGTCGGTGGAACCTCAATGGCTGGCGGACGTGGCTCAATTGCTGGAACCGTCTTAGGGGTTCTTATCATCGGCGTGATGAATAACTTATTAAATTTACTCGGAGTTCCCCCCTTCCTCCGTGAAGCGTTTAAAGGCTTCATCGTGATCGGGGCGGTTCTCCTCCAACGAAAGGAACGAGTATGAGTACAATTCGAATTGGAATTATCGGCTGCGGGAAGATCGCCCAAACCCGGCACATCCCCGAGTACCTCGCCAACGAGCACAGTACGATCGTTGCCTACTACGATCCTCATCTAAATCGGGCGAAGAGTCTTGCCCAAGAGTTTGGCGGCACTGCGTGTGAGAGCGTTGAAGAGCTCCTAAACAGTGACCTCGATGCTGTTTCCGTCTGCAGCGTGAATCACACCCACGCCGATCTTTCAATTCAGGCAATGAAAAAAGGCTTGGATGTGCTGTGTGAGAAGCCGATGGCCACCACCTTAAAAGACGCCCAAGCGATGGATGTCGTTGCCAAAGAGAGTGGTCAGATCTTATTCATTGGGCAAAACCAACGCCTGACAAAAACTCACCGTATGGCAAAACAGATTATCCACCGCGGTGATATCGGTAATATCCTCTCGTTTACTACAACCTTTGGTCATGGTGGGCCCGAGACGTGGTCGATCGACCCAGGGAGTAATACGTGGTTCTTTGATAAACAAAAAGCGGTAATGGGGGCGATGGCAGATTTAGGAATTCATAAAACAGACCTCATCACCTTCTTACTCGACGATCCAATTATCGCAGTAACTGCTCGTTTAGGGACGCTTGATAAACGTGACGGGACCGGCCAATTAATCGGAGTCGATGATAACGCCTTCTGTATCTACGAGACAAAAGGCGGGGTGATTGGAACGATGCGGGCAAGTTGGACGTTCTACACGAAGGAAGATAACTCTACTGTCATCTATGGAACGAAAGGAGTGATGCGAATCTACACTGACCCCGAGCACTCAATCGTCGTTGAAGGGCGTGATGCTAGTGTCGTCTCCTACGACCTTGATGCGATCCAAACCAATGAAAACCAGAGCTCTAGTGGAATCATCGATGCCTTTATCGAAGCAGTTCGCACCCGAGAGAACACGATATCATCAAAGAGCGTCCTTGCCTCAATGCGGGCTGTCTTTGCAGCGATTACCTCAAGTAAAGAAGGACGGCGAGTCGTCATTAGTGAATAAGAAGGAGCGAAAAGACGATGAAATTAGGAATAGTAAGTGCCATTCTCGATGGCTATACCTTTGAAGAGATGATTGATCAAATCAGTACTCTTGGCTATGAAGCAGTCGAAGTGGCGTGTTGGCCACTGGGAACAAAAGAACGGCGCTACGCTGGGGTTACCCACATCGACGTAGTGAACCTAACAAGCGAGCGCGCAGAGGCTCTTCTTGGGTATGCAAAAAAGAAGAACGTTGAACTATCGTCGCTCGGCTACTACCCCAACCCCCTCGATGGCGATGTTGAGCGCCGAGCGGTCGTCATCGATCACCTCTACAAAGTGATTGACGCTTCAGCACTGATGGGCATTAACCTGGTCACCACCTTCATTGGGCGTGATCAGTATAAAAGTGTTGAAGAAAACCTCGACCTCGTTGAAGAAGTGTGGCCGCCAATTCTCACCTACGCCCAGAAGAAAGGGGTGAAGATTGGGATCGAGAACTGCCCAATGCTCTTTGGTTCAGACCAGTGGCCTGGGGGGCAAAACCTCTTTACCTCCCCTGCCCTGTGGCGAGAGATCTTCGCCCGCCTTCCCTTCGATAACCTCGGAATTAACTACGATCCAAGTCACTTCGTTTGGCAAAAGATCGATTACCTCCAACCAATCTTTGAGTTTAAGGATAAAATCTTCCACGTTCACTTTAAAGACATAACAATGCTTCCCCACGGCCTTAATGAGTGGGGGGTGATGGCGTACCCGCTCCACTTCATGGCCCCAAAGCTACCGGGCTTAGGAGATGTCGATTGGGGTGCGTTCGTCAGTGCCCTCACCGAGATCGGCTATGAGGGCTATGCGTGTGTAGAGGTCGAAGACCGTGCCTTTGAAGCAACTAAGCAGCGAATCATCGATTCCCTCGCTCTCTCCTACCGGTATCTTCGCCAATTTGTTATTTGAGGTACGACTATGAAACAACGAACAATTATGGTTAACACGAACTGCTACCACGGCTACTCCATTGAAGAGGCGATCGTATCTATCGCTAAAGCAGGCTTTACCGCTGTTGAGCTTACTGCAACAAAGGGGTGGACGGAGCACGTCTTTCCCACCCACACGTTTAGCCACCTCTTGAAGGTCAAAGACCTCTTAGCGGAGTACAACCTGAACGCAGTTGGAATGAGCGGACACGCCAACTTAATGGACCCCAGGCGCCTAGCGGACTTTATTCAAAACATCCGCCTCGCCCACTTCTTTGGGTGTCAGTACATCGTCTCCTCGATCGGTGAGGCGCACTTAGAGGATACGAAAGAAGTCGGTGATGAAGAGCTTGTTTCTCACCTTCGCTCACTGTTACCTCACCTTATAGAAACAAACCTCACCCTTGTTTTAGAGACCCACGGGGAGCACGGCACCGCAACTCGAATCGCCCCGATCGTCAAAGCAGTTCAGAGTGACCGAGTGAAGATCTGCTACGATACGGCGAATGTCATCTACTTCGCCGAAGTAACGGGCAATGAAGATTTAGTAGCAAACCTCGATGAGATCGGGTACCTGCACATCAAGGATAAAGCAGGCAAGCCGAAGGAGTGGAACTTCCCCGCCCTTGGTGAGGGGTATGTTGATTTCCCCGGGATTTTTTCAATCCTTGATGAAGCGAATAACCTCGCCCCTCTTTCTATTGAAATTGAATTTAAAGAGGGTGGCTCGAGTTCACTAGAAGAAGTTGATGAGGCGATTCAAATAAGCGCCGCGTATCTGCGCTCCTTAGGGTATGAGTTATGAACGTTCTATTAGTTGGTCTTGGAGGGATGGGCCGAGTCCATCTGGCGAATATCAAACACCTCGATGGGGTAACAGTATGCGCAGCGGTCGGGGCGAGCGCTGCTGATAAAGAGACAGCTGCGGCTCTGAATCTTCCATATTTTGCATCAATCGATGAAGCGTTTGCGGCGAACCTTGCAATTGATGTCGTGGATATTACCACCCCAACGTTCCTTCACGCCACGCACATTCGCCAAGCATTGGCGCACAACGTCGATGTTATCTGTGAAAAACCCCTCTGCCTCTCGAGCTCCGAAGCTGAAGAGCTCTACGCAGAAGCAGAAAAACGAGGATTAAGCCTCATCGTGGCCCAGGTCCTTCGCTTCACCAAGGAGTACGGAGTCCTGCAAAAACTGATTAACGAAAAGACGTACGGCGAACTTCTTTCTGGTTCCTTTACCCGCCTCAGTGCCCTTCCCCACTGGTTAAAAGATGGGTGGCTCTTTGATAAAGAGAAAAGCGGCCTCGTCCCCTTTGATTTACACATCCACGATCTTGATATGATCGTCTCCCTCTTTGGACCGATGGAGAGTCACACCGTCGTCTCCGCTTCGAGTAAGGATCGCAGTTTTGAGGCGTACTACCGCATTGAGTACACGTACCCCGACTTTTCATTGATCACCGAAGCGGGGTGGCTTAACGCCTCTATTCCCTTCACCGCAACGTGGCGAATGATTTTCTCTGACGCTGTTGTGATCAACGATGGCTCGACAATCACCGCCTACCCCTTCCAAAAGGATCCAGTGATTCACGACACCTCGTACGATGTTATCGTTGAAACAGGAATTAACGTTCCGCCAACAGGGTGGTATTACGAGGAGCTCAAGGCAATCTTTGCCTGCCTCAAACAAAGCCGTCCTTGCACAATCGTGGAAAAAGATGGCATTCTAACGACATTAAGAATTCTTGAGTCGTTGTAAGAGGTGGTGCGGTGGGAACGAAGAAGATTACCTATGAAGAGATTGCCAAGCGGTCGAAGAAGTCCGTTGCCACCGTCTCTCGGGTCCTGAATAAATCACCTCACGTCACCGAGAAGACCCGAAGTGAAGTCATTGAAGCGATGCAGGCGATGGGTATGGCTGTTGTCCCTACCGAACTAACTCCCGTCAGTGAGCAAAACTTAATCATCTTCAACGTCCCAACGTTAAAAAACCCCTTCTACAGCCCAATCGCCAGTGCCGCCAGCGCAACGGCAATGGCGAAGGGGTATTCAGTACTAATCAATGAAAACCCAATTACCGCCGATACGATCGATGATTTAATCGACTTAATCCGAAAGACCCGCGCCGTTGGCCTCGTGTGTGCGAACTCCCTTCAGGAAGCTCACCTCAATCGCTTAAAGGAGCTCTTTCCGTTAGTGATTTGCTGTGAAAGTGGGCAGAGTGCCCACGTGCCATTTGTCACGATCGATGATGAGACTGCAGCGTATAACGCGGTTCACCACATCCTCGGTTTTAAGAAACGACGTATCGCGTTAATTAATGGACCAAACTCCTTTAAGTACTCCCGAGCCCGCTTAGCGGGGTATCGCCAAGCGCTTCTTGATGCGGGCTTAACGATCGACCGCTCCTTGATCACTGAAATTGGTGCCGACATGGACTTCGACCAAGCAAAAGCGTCGTGCCTTCACATGCTTACCAGCACCAATGCCCCCGATGCATTTTTCTGTATCTCCGATGTGCTTGCTGCAGCGGCGATCAAAGCAGCTCTTGAGATGGGAAGGAGTGTACCTGAGGATATCATCGTCGTTGGTTTTGATGACATTCCCATCTCCTCAATCATGAACCCGACGATTACCACCGTTCGCCAACCCACTGCTCAAATTGGTTCGCTCGCCATTGAGATGGTGATCAAACAAATTGAAGGGGAAGAGACGTGGGGCAACTCCATCTACCTTGGTACTGAGCTCATTATCAGAGAATCATCTCAGGTACGATAACTTTATGGTAAATGAAGGTCCCTTCTCTCTACGATGACGCAATGATGCGCTATACTACCTTGTGTACAGGAGGAAGATGATGAACTTAGCAATTTTAGGGGCGGGAAATATCGCCCGGAAAATGGCAACAACGGTAAATCAGATGGATGATGTTCACCTCTACGCCGTTGGCGCGCGCTCGCTTTCAAACGCCCAAGCGTTTGCCGAAGAATTTGCCATTCCCAACGCATACGGCTCCTACGAAGAGCTTGTCAAAGACCCTGGTGTTGATTTGGTGTACGTCTGTACTCCGCACTCCCACCACTATGAACACATGAAGCTCGCCTTAGAGCACAATAAACACGTGCTCTGTGAAAAAGCCTTTACCGTAAACGCCAAGCAAGCAAAAGAGATCCTCGATTTAGGGAAGAAGAAAGGCTTACTCGTTGCCGAAGCGATTTGGACGCGCTATCTTCCGATGCGCACTGTCTTAGATCAAATCCTCGCCCGCCGGGTTATTGGAGAGGTACAAACCCTCACGGCGAATCTCGCCTACCCCGTAGCCCACATCGAACGAATGTGGAATCCCGAACTCGCCGCTGGCTCGCTGCTCGATCTTTCCGTCTACACGATTAACTTTGCGATGATGGTCTTTGGCAATGAGATTGAGACGATTAATGGAGTCTGCACGAAGACAAAGACCGGTGTTGATGAGTCAAACTCCATCACCCTCACCTGGGCGGGTGGGAAGATGGCGACGCTCCACGCATCGATGATCAGTGTCGGTGACCGCCGCGGGGCGATTTTTGGCTCCAAAGGCTTTATCGAGTTTGAGAACATCAACAACTGCGAAGGGATTAGAGTCTACGATAAAGAGTACAACCTCATTGAGACGTATAAACCGTTTAAGCAGATTACCGGTTTTGAGTTCCAAGTCGAAGCGTGTAAGCGCGCGATCGACTCAGGTGCAACCGAGTGCGAACAGATGCCCCACAGCGAAATCCTGAACGTGATGAACGTGATGGATGAACTACGCCACCAATGG
>JBBADN010000054.1:0-7392 GCA_041656455.1 Sphaerochaeta sp.
TGATGAGGAGATCGTCCGCCAACACGTCGATCCATCACGGATGAAGCTCCGCGTTGGGGATGAGAAGAACATGATGATTCACATCGCCCAGTGCTGTAACCCAGTTCGGGGTGATGACATCATCGGGTACGTGAGCCGGGGACGGGGCATTATCGTCCACCGCAAAGATTGCCCCAACTTAAAGAACATGACTGAAGTGAAAGACCGCTCGATCGACGTTGAGTGGGAGACGGAGTTCCCGAAGCTCACCAAGCGCTTTGCCGTTACTAGTAAACGCACCTACGACCTCTTTGGGGAGATTGAAGGGGCACTGAGGAAGTACAAAGGCCATTTAGTTGAAGGTCGGTTACAGGACGATGAAGAAGGAAGGCTGATGGGCGCCTTCACGATGGAAGTTCAGCATGAAGATGATTTTAAGAAGATCATCAAAAACCTTAAAACAATCCCCTCGATTAATACCATCAGCGAGATTCGCTAACCTACTCCTGAATTACTCGAATAATCTCTGGCAGGAGCTGCTTTTTCCGCGAAAGGACTTGCGGAAGGAGATAGACTCCTTCACTTGACTGTTCATAGGTGAGCTTCTGCTCAGCGATTGGCATGTTTGTTAAGAGGAGGAGCGAGTTCTCTTTCACGACATCGGTGATGAGGAAGAGCGCCCAATCGAGGTTGTACGCTTTTTTAATCATCTCAAGCTCTTCCAAGTAGCGCGCTCGGTAATCTTCAATGTCATCTAAGGTCGTGACTTCACTTTGGCCAATTCCAAAGCTCACCCCGCTCTCCTTATATCGCTTAAAGTCCCCTTCGATCATCGCCCTGGCGTCACTTTGAGCAAGGGTAGCGCCACCAGAGAACATCGTTTCACCAAATTGATACATATCATCAACACCGGCGATTGAAAGGAGGTCTTGCACAGCTGTGTAGTCTTCAAAGGTCGTTGTCGGGCTCTTGAGCATGATCGTATCACTGACAATCCCAGAAAGAAGAACCTTGGCGATTTGACTCGTCACTTCGACGTTGTTGCGCATAAAGAGCTTGTAGACGATCGTACACGTCGAGCCAAGGGGCTCACAGCAGATGAAGATAGGGTTGCGGGTCTTTGCCGCTCCAAGGCGGTGGTGATCGACGATTTCAACAACCTCCGCCTCTTCTACCCCACTGATCGCCTGGTCGTTCTCATTGTGGTCAACCATGATGAGTTTGGTGGCGGGCTTTTCTAAGAAGGAGCGGCGAGAGACGTAGCCGCGGTACGTATCACCGCTGAAGACCGGTAGCTCTCTAAAATCACTGTTTGCTAAGAAGATTCGCGCTTCATCAAAGAGCATATCCGCCTGAAGGGCGGGTAGCTGCTGTACTAAAAGTTCACTGACTGGCACACAGAGCCTTAAGAGGCGAAGCGTCTCAGCGGTATCTGTTTCACTGACGTAGACACTTCCTTCATAGCGATCCCAATCAATTTGACTGCTTGTTTTATCTCGAAGGCCAGTGAGGATGATCGCTGGGACGTTTAAATCAATCGCCTTATTGATGTGCCGTTCCCGGTCCCCTACAACGAGAATCGGAAGAGGCCCAGTAAAGCCTTGCATCACCTCTTCGTAGGTGGCGAACTTATTCGCCCCAACGGCTAAGGGGGCGCGAATGACTTCTTCTTTTCCGCGCTTGATAAAGTAGCCGGGAATGACGTGTTCAAAGTTTTCTACCCGGAAGCGATACACTGGGCGACTGCCCACATTCTCTTTGAGGATGAAGTCGCTGATCTCATCGATCGTCACTAAGCCGATGAAGCGCTTACCATCCATAATCGGGAAGACGGAAAGGCGAGCAGTCTTTTCATAGAGGGTGATCAGGCGGTAGACGGGATCGGTAGGACACATCGCTTGGTCGTGTTCAATGATGATCTTCGAAACACGGGTGCGAACGTCCCGTTTAAACTCTGGGGCAGAAATTCCAAAGCGGTTAAACTGCGCTCTTGTTGCTTCATTGAGGTTTCCACAGCGGATGGGAATGTACGTATTTGTTGGATCAACCTTGTTCTTTAAGTGTGCGTACGCATAGGCGCTGCAGATTGAATCCATATCGGGGTTTTTATGCCCACTGACGTATATTTTTGCCATCCTTTTCTCCTCTGGGTGTATCGTACCGCAATATTGATGGGCGTACAACTGAGTTAAACGCTCTTTAGAACTGGTCAACCCATTGACAATGCGCTACGATCGAGGTGTGGAGGACGTGTGATGTCTAAAGTAGTTATTGCGAATGATCACGGAGCTGTTGAGTTGGCAGCTACTCTCGTTGAGTATCTGAAGAAGATGGGCTACGAGGTTACCTACCTCGGGACCGCAACCGAAGACGCCGTCGACTACCCCGATATGGCGCAAGAAGCCGCCACAGAGTTTAAAAAAGGTGGCTACGAATTCGGAATTCTCCTCTGTGGAACGGGTATTGGAATTTCAATCAGTGCCAATAAGATTGATGGAATCCGCTGTGCCCTCGTTCACAGCACCTTCACCGCCCAAATGGCGAAGCGCCACAACAACGCTAATTTTATCGCCCTTGGAGGGAGGGTTAACTACCGTGAGGACGTTGAAGATATCGTCGATGCCTTTATCGACGCGGAGTTTGAAGGCGAACGCCACCAACGCCGAGTCGATAAGATGATGGCCTTAGAGCACTAAAGGCGTTTAGTCGGAAAGATAAAGGGATGGGGCAAGAGTTCGTCAAAGTGGCGAATCAGATGCACCCCGTCCCGCCCTTCGGCGGCATCGAGGTCTAAAAGATGGACCTCAGTATAACTGCGACTGAATTCAGCAAGAACCTGAAGGCACTCAGCACACGGTGGAGCTGGCGGAGAGTCAGCGCTTACCACAACGAGGTGGGAGATTCCCACAACCCCTTCATCAGCAATTGCCCGTAGCAGGGCACTACGCTCAGCACAGATCGTTGCCCCGTACGAGGAGTTCTCAACGTTCGTCCCGGCGTACACCATATGTGTTCGGTAGCTGATAAGCGCAGCCCCTACTTTGTAGTGCGAGTACGGAGCGTAGGCGTTTTGTCGCGCTGAAACTGCTGCAGCAATTGCGCGATCGAGAATGTCCTTATCTACCTTGGCCTGCGGTGGATCAATGAGGTTAGCGCCAAAGACATCCCCACTCTTTTTTCCAATAAAGGCTTGAAACAACGTATTAAACTCATCCGAAGAGGAGAAGTCCTCGAATTCATCGAGCGTGCCCATCACTCCGTCTGCGCCACTGCGCTGGAGCTCTTCTTCACTGAAGGTTGTTGTTAAGCCAAGGACCATCGAACCAGCAGCTTTTCCAGCAACTGTTCCATTAAGGGCGTCTTCAACAACAAGGCAACGGTCTGAATCAACACCGAGAAGAAGTGCACCAATTTGGTAAATATCGGCGTGGGGTTTGTTGCGCTTGACCATATCACCGGTTACTACTGCATCAAACGTACTCTCATCGATTCCAATTGCTTCAAGGTTAAGAAGCATCTTAGGGCGAACGGCACTGGTGACGAGGGCAATCTTCATCTTTGCCTTCTTCGTATTTGCAATAAAGCGCAAGACACCAGAAAGCGGTCCACTTTCTTTAGCGATCCGCCCGTAGTGATCAAAGAGAACGTGTTGTTCAACCTCAAAATCTAAATCGAGGCCGTACTTTTGCCCGACCCCGAGGAGGTAGCGCTTATCACCAGTTCCAATAAAGGGGGTGAAGTCCTCTTTCTGAACAACGACTCCCTTAGCTAAAAAGAGCTCAGTTGCCGCTTGGAGAATAATTGGCTCCGAATCGATGAGAACTCCATCCATGTCAAATAAAATTGCTTCGATCATCAGTGCATCACCGTCTTGCCCCGGCCAACGGAGTGTTGGGGGATAAATTCACCATTTCCTGCTAAGCCTAGGTAGACCCCATCGCCCATGATCAGCCGCCCAGAGCGGTACGTCATCAACGCCTTACCAACGACGGTGAAGCCATCGTAGGCGGAGTACCCACTCGCTGAGTGGATTGAATCACTGGTTATCGTCCACTGGTGATCTGGATCAAAGAGAACGAAGTCAGCATCGCTGCCGACGCGCAGCGAGCCTTTTCTTGGATAGAGACCAAACGCCTTTGCTGGGGCCGTTGAAAGAAGGTTTACTACGTGCTGAAGGCCGATCCGTCCACTCTTTGCAGCAAAGTCATAGATTAATGAAAGAAGTTCTTCGCTACCGGGAATTCCAGGAAGAATCGTTCGGCTATCACTTGAGGCGAGCTTTTGATCTTTACTAAAAGCGCAGTGGTCGGTGGCAACAACTTGGATCTCTCCGTTTAAGAGTGCTTCTTGGAGGGCAAGGGTGTCCTCCTCTTCTCGCAGTGGTGGGGTCATAACCCACAACGACCCATCTTCTCGATTAAGCAAATCATTGGTTAAGAAGAGGTAGTGGGGCGTTGTTTCAACGATGATTCGCACTCCTTGGCTCCGAAGATCGCGAACTGCCTCAAGGCCTGCTTTACTGGAGAGGTGGACGATGTAGATTGGCATCTCAAGCTCAAGGGCGATCTTCCCCATCTTCCGAATTGCTACCGCTTCCGCTTCACTGGGCCGAAGCAGTGGATGGGCAGCAGGGCCATAGTCACCAATATACGCTTTTTCCGCCTTCTCAATGACGTCATTGTCTTCACAGTGGATTGTTACGAGTAAGTCGAGGTCCTTACAGATAGAAAATATCTTTTTCAGCTCATCTTCTTCTTCAATCATGTACCCAACGTTCTTGTAGGTGGTAAAGAGCTTAACAACTTTAACTCCCGCCCCTTTGAGCTCGGTGAGTTCATCCCGAAGGCTTTCACGGTAGGAGTAGATCCCTTGGTGAAGGGAGAAGTCGATTGCCATTCCCGCTTTCATCGCCTTGATTCGATCTTGGGCGTTTTCGAGGAGCGTTCTTTTTTTATCGTCATCGGCAAAGTCAACAACCGTTGTCACTCCCCCGTAGGCCGCTGTTTTAGAACCTTCACTAAACGAGTCGGCAGTGACCGCTGACCTGCTTTCAAGGTGGTAGTGGGTGTGAGCGTCGATAATTCCCGGTAGGATCGCCAAGCCTTCTGCTCGAACTACTTCAACGGGTCCATCAATCTCCGAAAGATCGATAGTAGGTGCAATTCGAACAATAAGGCCATCTTCAATTAAGATATCCGCATGACGGGTCCACTCGGTATCAACCAGCAACCCTTGAGTAACTAAGAGTCTTTTCATAGCAATAGGATACTCTTAGCACGGTCAACTTGCAACGATTAGTAGCACGGTAATTCAGTACCTTAGCTTCGCATCCTTTACAGCCTTCACTTGATCGAGGCGTCCTACTGGAGTGGAGTACGGCGCTCCTTTGAGGGACGCGGGATCACTCTTTGCTTTCTTAGCGATGCGAATCATCGCATCGATGAACGCATCGAGGCTTTCAAGGGATTCACTTTCCGTTGGCTCGATCATCAGCGCCTCTTCAACGATGAGGGGGAAGTACACCGTTGGGGGGTGGTACCCTTCATCAATGAGCGCCTTCGCAAAGTCTTCGGCAGTTACACCGTATTCACTCTTGTAGTTTTTCACGCTGATCACGAACTCATGCATGATTCCACTCGTATAGGGAATCTCATAGTACGGCTCGAGTTTCTTGGCGAGGTAGTTGGCGTTAAGGACGGCGTGGTTTGACGCAGCGCGGAGCCCGTCTGTGCCCATTCGAAGGATGTAGACGTACGCCCGAAGGAAGACAAGGAAGTTTCCCCAGAACATGCTGACCTTTCCGATCGAGTCCTCTTGGCTCCAATCAAAGAGGTACCCACTCTCCCCTAAATCAATCTCGGGTTTTGGAAGGTATGGAACCAAAAGCTCATTGACCATCACCGGCCCACTGCCTGGTCCACCACCACCGTGGGGGGTAGAGAAGGTCTTGTGAAGGTTTAAGTGCAGGACATCAAAGCCCATGTCCCCAGGGCGGGCTTTACCCATGATCGCATTGAGGTTTGCCCCATCGTAGTAGAGCAGCGCCCCTGCTTCGTGGACTGCTTTGGAGATTTCTAAGATATCCTCTTCAAAGAGACCGAGGGTGTTGGGGTTGGTGAGCATCAAAGCGGCAACTTCATCGTTGAGCTTGCTCTTTAAATCATCCAAATCCACTAAGCCTTTTTTATTTGAAGCGATTTCGATCACATCAAAGCCATTGACAGCGGCACTGGCGGGGTTGGTTCCGTGGGCACTGACAGGAATGAGAACTTTGGTTCGTTTATCATCACCTGTTTTAAGGAAGTGCGCCCGAATCATCTTTAGGCCAGTGTATTCGCCGTGAGAGCCAGCGCACGGCTGGAGACTCCCCCACACCATTCCTGTAATTGAAGAGAGGTCTTCAAGAAGGTTGTACATCACCGACAAACACCCCTGAACCGTTGAGATATCCTGTAGGGGGTGAATCTGGGTGAAGTCCGCCATCTGGGCGATCTCTTCACTGAGCTTGGGGTTGTACTTCATCGTACACGAGCCAAGGGGGTACATCCCGTTGTCAACACCGTGGACCATCGTCGAGAGGCGGGTGAAGTGGCGAACAACATCGAGCTCGGAGACTTCGGGCAGTCTTGCTGAACCTTCTCGGGTAAGGTGGCTCGGTAGGTGCTCAAACTCTTGGTCAAAGGAGCGGGGAAGATCAAGTGTGGGATAACAGTACGCAAGGCGCCCTGCTTTTGTTTTTTCAATTAACAGTGGTTCAATCATTTCATCACCCTCTGCGCACCGGCGATGTAGAGTTCAAGCTCTTCGCGGCTCCGCTTTTCTGTCACTGCAACTAAGAGTACCAGTTCATCTTCAGCTCTTCGGGTTAACGCCGAGAGGCGAATGCCAGCAAAGATCCCTTCGTTACGGAGTTCTTGGAGGAACTTGCGCATCCGTTTTGCATCGGTAAAGACAATGGGGAATTCACACCAGAAGGGGTGAGCATTTAACACGTAGAGCCCCGGTAGCTGACTGAGGTGGTGAGCAAGGTAGTGCGCCTTCGCGTATGACTGCTGGGCCGCTTCGACCATTCCCGCCCACCCAAGGGAGGAGAGGTGAATCGTTGTCATCAACGCAGCGAGCGCTTGGTTGGAACAAATATTACTTGTCGCCCGCTCCCGCTTAATGTGTTGCTCGCGGGCTTGGAGGGTGAGGGTAAAGCCCCTCCTGCCCTCTCTATCACTCGTCATTCCAACTAAGCGACCGGGAATTCGGCGTAGCAGCGGCTGTTTTACTGCCATGTACCCGCACGTCGGCCCCCCAAAAGCGAGGCTCAATCCAAGGCTTTGGGTATCGCCAATGGCGATATCCGCCCCCCACTGACCAGGGGTCTTTTGGATTGCGAGACTTAACGGATCACTGCTGATCGCAAAG
>JBBADN010000055.1:0-7364 GCA_041656455.1 Sphaerochaeta sp.
GATTGCCCGCCTCATCACCTGCAAGATCAAAACCAACAACACCGCGGTCAGCAAAGGCGACTGCGAGGTTGGCGACTTCAACACTAAGCTCAGGGCTTTGGCTGCGCATTGCACAGAGAATGAGGCCGATGGGAACTCCTGTCTGCCGGGTTCCTTGATCGAGGCCATCGAGGACCGCTTGGACGGTCTCCTCCATCGTCAGCCCACCAGAAGTGTGAAGGTTTGGGGCGAAGCGAATCTCAGCGTAGCAGATGTTTTGCTCTGCTAAGTCTTCCACTGCTTCAAAGGCTATTTGCTTTAACGCCTCTTTTGTCTGCATCACACTAATGGTGACACCGAACGCCTGCAGGTAGAGGGTAAGGCTTTTTTGCTTCCCTCCTTCGGCAAACCACTGCTTCAGAGTTTTTGGGTCATCGCTTGGAATAGTGATGCTATATTTCTTAGCTAAAGCAATAATCGTTTCAACCCGAACCCCGCCATCGAGGTGGTCGTGAAGCTCTACTTTTGGTAGTTGTTTGATAAGGGCGCTCGTCAACATACTTCATAATACTCTACCTAGAGGATGTTTAGCAAACCTAAAGCTTTCATTTTTAGGGAGAATCGAACGGTATACAAAGGAAGTAAAAGTTGGGATACTTACACGTAAGGAGGAGTGAAATGTCAAAACGAGTTGATGTATTGAACCGGAAACTCTTAGCGGCTGCCACTTCGGCCAAGAGTGCGAAAGAGATTAAAGATCTGCTCAAAGAGGGAGCAGATATCCATACCCAGAATGATTGGGGGCTCACCCCGATCATGCTCGCTGCCCAATATAATCCGGCAGTTGCTGTGCTTAAAGCCCTCCTCGATGGCGGGGCAGATATTCATGAAGCTGAGCCCAAGTATCGCTCCAACGCCTTACACCTGGCAGCAAATCGTTCAACAAACGTAAAAGTGCTCGAGGCACTCCTTGAGGCAGGGGCAGATCTTCACGCTCGAAACTACCTCGGCGAGACTGCCCTGATTATTGCTGTAAACACTAATCCTGAAACGAGGATTATCAGCGCTCTCTTAAATGCTGGAGCCGATTACAACGCGCGCGACTACCAAGGTCACTCAGTCCTTGAGTACGCCCGGGAGGCGAAGCGAACCTACATCATCACCCAGCTAAAGAAGCTGGGAGCGGAGTAAAAAGAAGAGCCCCGAATGGGGCTCAACTCTTATTCTTCTGGTTGCCACTCTTCAAGGTGCATTGAAGAATTGATTTCATCCTCTAATGTCTTGATGAGGGCTTTGGTTTCCTCAACGAGGGTATCGAGGCTGAAGCTTAGCTGTTGGTCGAGGTTCTTGCGTACCTTTACTTCGACGTTTCCTTCTTTTAAGGATCGGTTGCCTAACGTAATACGAATCGGCAGGCCAATGAGGTCTGCATCGGCAAACTTCACCCCGGCAGATTCTTTGCGGTCATCAAAGAGGACGGTGATGCCCGCAGCGGTTAGCTGCTGGTAGATCGACTCAGCGATCTCCGCTTCTTTGACTAAGCTCACCAGGTGAACTTGCTGAGGAGCGACGGTGATTGGGAGGATTAAGCCGTGCTCATCACGGTACTCTTCGGCAAGGCACGCTAAGAGGCGGCCAACGCCGATTCCGTAGCTGCCCATGATCACGGGCTTGCGGGTTCCCTCTTCATCTTGGAAGTAACAATCCATCGCCTCAGAGTAGCGCGTTCCAAGCTGGAAGATGTTTCCGACTTCCACGCCTTTGGAGGCTTTCAGATTTCCGTCACACTCGGGGCAGGTGAAGCCCGCTTGGGCGCTGGCGATATCAGCAACCGTTCCGTCCCAGTCGCGGCCAAAGTTCGCGTTGAGGTAGTGATACCCCTCTTCGTTTGCCCCAGCAACGAGGTTATTGCTCTTGGCAACTGAATCATCAACGATGACGAGTGCCCCTTCTTTTGCCCCAATGAGTGAGCCGTACCCAGGGACGATTCCCAGGGCTAAGATCTCTTCACTGTGAGCGGGCCTAAGGGCGTTCGCTTTTGCCGCGTTCTGTAATTTGTTCTCTTCAACTTCTAAGTCACCGCGAACGATTCCAACGATGAGCTTTTGTTCTTCTTCACCGTTGGTGTCATCGATGAACGTTCCAACCATGAAGACCGCCTTAGCAGTCTGGCGCGTTGAGATCTTTAAGTACTCCGCTAACGCTTCAATGGTGGGACAATCTGGGGTGTGGACTTTCTCTAGAGCCTTCATCTCTTCGGGAAAGTACTCTTTCTTAAAGGTAGCGACTTGACGGTTAGCGGTGTAGGAGCATGAGTCACACGTAATAATCGTATCTTCACCGATGGTGGAGAGGTACATGTACTCGTGGGAGATCTTGCCCCCCATCATTCCGCTATCAGCACCAACGACGATTGTGGGTAGGCCACAGCGGCCAAAGATTTTAAAGTAGGCGAGGTAGTGCTCAGCGTACTGCTTATCAAGGCCCGTTTGGTCAGTATCGAAGGAGTAGCTATCCTTCATCGTAAATTCCCGGACCCGGATCAAGCCAGCCCGGGGACGGGGATCATCCCGCCACTTCGTTTGAATTTGGTAGACGAGTTGGGGCATTTTCTTATAGCTGTCGATTTCAAAGCGGGCGATATCAGTAACGACCTCTTCGTGGGTCATCGCAAGGACCATGTCACGGCCAACGCGGTCGTTGAAGCGACTCATCTCTTTATCGATCGAGTAGAAGCGCCCAGTTTCTTTCCAGATATCGGCGGGGTTCACCACCGGCATGAGAATCTCTTGGCCCCCAATGGCATCCATCTCTTCGCGGATAATTTGTTCAATCTTTTTTATTGAACTGTAGCCGAGGGGCAGAAGGGAAAAGATGCCCGCTCCAAGTTGTCGAATAAAGCCGGCGCGAAGTAAATACTCGTACCCTTTGCTATCGGCCCCAGTGGGCGCCTCGCGTAGAGTTTTAGAAAAGAGCTGTGACATCCTCATAGTGATTCTCCTATACGAAGGGCATTGTACCAAAAGCCCTAGGGGTGCTCAAGAAGAGGTCCTCGTGGTATACTCGCTTCATGGATATCACCCGTTTCGAGAAAGAGCGTACGCTCGTTGCTGAATTCATGCGGCGCCTCTATGATCGGCAGCTTACCACCGCTAGTGGGGGCAATATCAGTATGCGTATTACTGATGATCTTTTCTGTATCACCCCCTCAGCCCTTGATAAAGGCTTACTGCAAGGGGACCAAATTGCGGTGGTCTCCTTAGATGGAGAAAACCTCACCCCTCACCTTAAGCTTTCGATTGAGATGGATATGCACCGCTACATCCTCCAAGCGCGAAGAGATGTTCACTGCGTTTTCCACGCCCATCCCACGTACGCCTCGGCGTTTACTGCGATCAGTAAGGATGGGAAGGCGGCGATTAATACCCACCTCATCGCCGAGTCATACTTTATTTTAGAAGACCCGGTCTTTGTGAGCTATCGCTTAATGGGGACTGATAACTTAGCGAGGCTCACCGCTGAGCAAGCGAAGAGTCACGATGTACTTCTGTTAGAAAACCATGGGGTTGTGTGTCTTGGCACCTCAATGCTTGAGGGCTTTGATAAGATTGAGCTCTTAGAGCGAGCGGCTCAGATGACAATCGCTACCGAGCAGATGAAGGCTGCTGGATATACGGTCTCTTCCCTACGTGACGAGTGGCTCAAAGGCCTTATGGTGATGAAGGGTAAGGCATGAAGATTCAGCTTGAGACAATTCCAGTTTGGGATGGCCTTCATAGTGAAAGCGAATGTTACCTCTGTGACCTTGCCGAAGAAGCACAAAAGGATGCGCTGAATTTTTATCTTGGTCCCTCGGTAATGAATCCAGAGACCCGGGTAAAGGTGAATAAACATGGCTTTTGCCCCACCCATTGGAACACCCTAGTAGCAAAGAAAAAAGCCCAAGCGGTGGCTTTGATGAGTGATACGTACCTTAAGAGAACCCGCGAGCTCACCAACGATGATTTTGACCACCTTCTTCAAGCAAAGAATGCCAATCAAGCGAAGAAAGCTGCAAAGCACTTTGAAGAGACGCTCGGTAAGAGAGAAAAAGGCTGCCTGATCTGCACTTCAATCAAGGAGCGCCTTGAGCGCTACCTCTATACGACGTGCTACCTATGGGGAGAAGACCCAGAGTTCCGCAAAGCCCTAGCCAACGGAAATGGCTTTTGCCTTCATCACTTCAATCACCTGCTTCAAACAGCACCCGATGTGCTAGATAAAAAAGAGATTGCTGAGTTCACGCGCTCACTTGCCGAGACTCAAATCAAGAACCTCGATCGAATCGCCGATGATGTCTATTGGATGACACAAAAGTATAAGTCTGAGAATAAAGACAAACCGTGGGGAGCGAGCGAAGACGCCCATAAGCGGGGTGTTGAGAAGATGGTAGGAACAGTGCGGGTTATCGACCCCGTTTAATGCCCAAGGTGAGTTGACTGACGTCGCTTTTACTTTCAACGTCTTTTTCTTTGAGCTTGTGCATTGATCCATCACTCTTGTGGTAATGGAAGTAATCGAGGCGGCCACGCTTCGGACGATAGGTAAGGATGTACTCTTTCTGAGGAAGGAACGCCAGACCAATGGTCATCTTGCACCCTGATTGTTCCAATTGAACTAATTGCTCCTGCTGAGCTGATGATAAATAGGTGAATGAGAAAATGATCCCAAGGATCTTCTTTCCTTCTCTGTTGTGAAAGAGAAGATCTGCTCCACCAACACCGACATCAACCCAGAGTAAATCAGTTTCTTCAATCTTTAACTGAGTGTACAAATGAAGCGCTAAGGCGTGGGCAACACTGGCCTTGGGTTTAGGCCAGGTGAGCAGAACCTCATCCTTAGCTAAAAAGGAGGTAAGGCTCTGTCTGACTGCTTCAAATAGGTTGATATCGGAAAATGCGGTATTCATTTATACAAAGGTAATGTCCCACGACATCTCGGCTACTTTGCTAATCGTGGTGAAGATCGAGCAGTAGCGCGTAGCGGTTTCAAAAGCCCGAGTAAACCTTGCTTCATCAGCAACGTTCTTCGCAGTTACGTCAATCTTCACCCAATCGAGGGTAGTAGGTGGATCTTCTTTCTTTTCGCCATTGACCTCAAAGCTTACATCTTCCCACTCGACCTTCATCTTCACAGCGAGTTCAGCAAACGTTGCAAAGAGGCAGCCAGAGAGGGCACCTAATAAATAATCGTACGGTGAAGATCCTTTTCCAATGGTAAAAGTATTCCCACCTTCCGTTGTAAATTCCCATTTCCCGGGAACGAAATGTGCATTCGAATGTTTCTTTTCACGCATAGAATTGCTCCTGCTAATATCATAAACCAACAGCAGGGGATTTGCTAGCGAGGGGGAATACAGAAGTCTCAAGCGAAAGTCCATACTTTTACGAAGTATAGGTAAACACGTCAACAACGAGTACCTTTCGCTTAAGAAGGGAAAGAGGTACTATCAAATAAGGGCGTGATAAAAGAGGTTTAAGTTCGATATGAATGTCCAGCCAACGTATAAGAGGCAACGATTTCTCCTTAATTTCATTCAGCAACTACAGAGTAGTGTAAGTTTAACTGATTTGCAGAAGCTCGTATTTTTACACGAGATTGAAAGCTCTAATGCATTTTATGAGTTTGTACCATATAAATTTGGCTCCTACTCTTTTCAGCTTCGCGAAGATCTTGAGATTCTTCAAAGGGACCACTTTATTTTCATGACTTCAGTTGGTGATGCGTTGAAAGTTCAGGCTGTGAATCCTGTCCCTGATCGATCTGATTATAATCTTCCGAAAGAGCGAGGTAATGCCCTCATCAAAAAGGTTTATCGAGCCTATCCGTATTACACAATTAACAGCGAAATCCTCGACCGTATTTTTAGTGGTGAGGAGCTCAAAGCATTCAAAAGTAACAGGAGCAAATATCGCAAAGGTGGAGCAACGCTATTCACAATTGGATACGAGGGGCGATCAATAGAATCGTTTATCAATGCCTTGTTGAAGGAAGATGTTCGTCTTCTTTGTGATATCCGTAAAAATCCACTCAGCAGAAAATTTGGATTCTCCAAAGGGCGGCTTAGCCAAATATGTAAGGCAGTCGGAATATCCTACGTTCATATCCCAAGCCTCGGAATCGAATCTGAGAAACGATCCTCGCTTGAAAGCGTTGAGGATTATAAGACGTTGTTCGCTGAATACGAGAATTCTTTGACGCAAAAGTTTGAATACCTGAATGAAGCATACACACTCTTTAAGGTCAATAAACGAATTGCCCTGATGTGTTATGAAAAAGAACCTTCGATGTGCCATCGCCATGTGGTCAGCGACTATCTTGTTGACACGTATCAAGTGAAGAGTGTGGATTTATGAGTAAAAAAACACGCATTTATATTTTGGTCAAGACCTATCCAGCAATCTCAGAGAAATATAATGAACTCGTTTGTACAGCTGGTATACTTGAAAGCGGTGAGTGGATTCGGTTGTATCCAATTCGATTTCGCACTTTGAGTGAAACTGAAAAGTATAAAAAATTTTGTTGGGTTGAGGTTGAAATTGAGCGAAATAGTAGTGATTTTCGCCCTGAGACGTACCGACCGATTGGGGAGTTCCATATTGAACCCCAATCGAATACGGTAGACTGGAATTCTCGAAATAATATTATTTTTAAAAATACGCCAGTGTATACGAGTATTGATAAGTTGGTACAAGACTCCAGATCAGAAAAAGGAACATCCCTAGCAATTTTTAAGCCTACAAAAATTTGTAGTATTTCAGCAAAGGCTACGGATAAAGAGTGGGATTCTAAAAAGCTTAAAGCATTACAGGAAAAAGAAGCTCAAATGGATTTGTTTATGTCACCAGAAGAGGTCCGAGAACAGTTTAGAGTTGTACCAAAAGTACCATATGATTTTTCCTATAAAATAGAGGATGAAATAGGTAGGGTGTCAAACATGATCATCACCGATTGGGAAATCGGAATGCTTTATTTCAATTGTTTAAAGAGCTCAAATTACGATGAAAAGGAAGCTATTAAAAAGGTTAAAGAGAAGTACCTCAATTTTGCATCAACGAAGAATGTACATTTATTTCTTGGTACAACAAAAAGCTATCATAAGGTTGCTCCAAACCCGTTCATTATAATTGGAGTTTATTATCCCCCAAAAATCCAAAATGGACCATTTCAGCCATCATTATTTGATCAGGAGAACTTTTAGTAATGCTACTGTGTGAAGGTAGAAGTTGAAAACCGCTTCCCTTCACTTCTAGCTTTGTGCCCAGGAAGGTAATTCCAAATGTTATGAGTTTCCCCGCACAGCGGGGCTTTATTTTTGCTTATATGGATTCACATGCACCATGCAG
>JBBADN010000056.1:0-7351 GCA_041656455.1 Sphaerochaeta sp.
ACTTTCAGAGCATCGGTAGCGGGGAGGGCGGGGACCGCCCCACCAAAGACCGTTGCCGTTGCTAACGTGGTGATGATGAGTTGGTCAGTGATGTACGGACGTGCCCCATCGTGAATTGCCACGTACTCGATCGGCAGTGAAAGGGTAGCTAAGAGCTCAAGGGCGTTTAAGACCGACTCTTGGCGGTCTTTGCCCCCTTTAACAAGCATGATGGGAACGAGGTTTTGCTCTAAGAGGTCCTCAAGGGCAACAGCACACTGATCCTCCATCCCTTCGGGGTGGGTGACAATAATCGCCCGGCAGTTTGGAAGGCCAAGGAAGGCAGCGGTGCTTTGATAGAGCACGGTGTGCTCACCAAGAGTTAGGTACTCTTTTTTTACCCCAAGTTCTTTATTGCCGTTGAAGCGGTCACTGCTACCGGCAGCAGTAACAATGACTGCGTGGGATGGGAACGCCATTGTTTATGATTCCAATCGGCTGAAGATAACCATCTCAATCTCTTTTTTATCCTTTTCAAGGGAGATTGAGCACTCATCGATGAGAAGGCGCAGGGCCGTATCGTAGAGCTTGCGCTCTTGGACGGGCAGTTCTTTAATCTTGGAGCGGTGATAGAGCGCTTGGACGACTTTTGCAATTGAAGCGATCGAGCCCTCTTGAAGCAGATCGACGTTCATTTGATAACGCGCCTTCCAGTCAACGGGCATCGGCTCATACACACTCGAGATAGAATCGATCGCTGCTTGGGCCTCAGCTTGCTCAACGATTCCCCGAATTCCCATGTCCTGATATTTATCGACTGGGATTCGTACCGTCATATCAGAGATATCAAGGTAAATGACGAAATACAGGGTATCGACCCCACGAAAATCAATCTCTTCAATCCGCGTAATTACGCCTACTCCCTGAAGAGGGTACACAACATGTTCCCCGACCGCAAATGGTAATGCTTTCTCTGATAAACTCATGGCAGTAGTATAGCGTAAAAATCGACTTCCAACAAGGCGAGTTAGTAGATGATAGGCAACTAATGAAGTAATCGTGTATAGTGCTTCTATGAGTACAAATCAGCGCAAGAGTGGAATCCTTCTCCACCCAACAAGCCTCCCTTCACCGTATGGGATCGGCTCACTCGGCAAAGAGGCATTTCAATTCATCGATTTGTTGCGTAAGAGTGGTGTGAAGCTCTGGCAAATCCTCCCCCTTGGACCCACCGGCTACGGTGATTCCCCCTACGCGGCCCGCTCCTCGTTTGCTGGAAATGAACTGCTCATCGACGTTGAGGAGTTGATGATTAACGGTTACCTCGAGTATGAAGATATTCGAACTCCGCCGATCTTTGATCGCGACCGCATCGACTATCACCGGGTGCGTCAATACAAAGAGCCCCTCTTGAAAAAGGCCGCCCAAGCCTTTCTTGATGAGGCGAACAGTGACGAGTTAGCGAGCTATCGCGCCTTTTGTGCCATCAACGCCTCCTGGCTTGATGATTACGCCCTCCACAGTGTGCTCTGTTCGGTCTATAACGACTCACGATGGTTTGAAGTGTGGCCGAAGGAATTACGCCTGCGGGAAGAGAAGGCCCTTGCTCTAGCAAAAAAAGAACATGCTGAAGCAATTGAAGAAGTAAAAGTTCTTCAATTCTTCTTTTACGAGCAGTGGCTTGCCGTTCGGAGTTACGCCAACGAACGGGGGATTGAAATCATTGGCGATATTCCCATCTTCGTTGCCGCAGACAGCGCTGATGCGTGGGCGAACCGTCACCTCTTTAAGTTTGATGAGGAGGGCAAGCAACTCGCCTCCAGTGGCGTTCCCCCTGATTTCTTCTCCGCCACCGGTCAGATGTGGGGCAACCCCGTCTACGATTGGCCCGTTCACCTTACTGAGAACTTCGCGTGGTGGGTCGAGCGCTTTAAGCACACCTTTACCCAGTGCGATATCATCCGAGTCGACCACTTCCGCGGCTTTGCGGCGTATTGGGAAATCCCCTACGGGAACGAAACAGCGGAGATTGGTTCGTGGGAACCATCGCCAGGAATTGAACTCTTTGAAACACTGAAGAAAAAACTAGGCCCGTCGCTTAAGATCATCGCTGAAGACTTGGGCGTCATTACCCCCGATGTTGAAGAGCTCCGCGACTCAAATAACCTCCCGGGGATGAAGATCTTCCAATTCGCCTTTACTGTTGAGGATGGAGTCCTTGATCCAACAAACGATTTCTTACCGTTTAACTGCCTTCCAACGTCAGTGATGTATACGGGAACCCACGATAACAACACCACTAAAGGGTGGTTTGAGGCGCTCAGCACAGGTGAGCAGGATGTGATTCGTCAATACTTCGAAGCCCCAGATGATCAAATCGTGTGGCAGATGATTCGCCAGATGTTCCACAGCGTTTCGCAGTGGACGATTCTTCCCATGCAGGATTGGCTTGAGCTCGACGGCAGTGGACGAATGAACACCCCTGCAACAGTCGGTAGCGCCAACTGGTCGTGGCGTCTTCGCTCATTGAAGCTGGAGGGGTGGCGAATCGATCGCCTAAAGAACCTTATTCGCCTCACCGGCCGTTAAATTTGGGTGAGCAGATACGAAATAAGTTCATCAAGCGCAGCGTCGCCGGTTTTTATGGCCGCGATCTGCGCTTTTTCATACCGTAGTCCGACTAGGTGCTCCTCTGCGCGCTGGGCGAGGGTTGTATCAAGGGAGTCCGTGAAGAGGGTAAGGCTCTCAATCGTATCCTCCGCCACAAAGAGGTTCAGCGTCACTTCCCCCCAATTAAAGCGGTGGGTGAAGGTGTGGGTAAATGGGGGCGTGGACTTGAGGATGAGGTCAAGATCACCAAAGAGGCGGTAGTTCGCCTGAGCCGCTTCAAACTCCGAGAAGTTGATGTGAAAGACTTCACTTTCACCGTAGTGCTCTTCAAAGACCTCCTCTAAGGCTTGTTCAACTTCTTCAACCGTGACATCGGCTTTGGCTTCCTTGAGGTTCCCGACGCGGGAGGCTACGGATTTAACCGCCTTGGAGGCGAGCTTCGTTTCACTTGGGGTGAGGTAGTTCGCCATCACCGAAAGATCACTCTTCACTAAGAGGGTCCCATGGTGGGTAAACTTCGTCTTGGTGTTCTGAAAGGCGTTTCCGCTAATCTTCTTCCCTTCCCAGAGAATGTCATTGCGCCCACTTTGCTCTGCTTCAATACCGAGCTTCGCTAACGCTTGAATGACCAAATCAAAGTTCTCTTCCTTCGTTGCCGTCTCTTTATCACCGATGAAGGTGTAGCAGAGGTTGCCTCGGTCGTGGTAGACCGCCCCGCCACCACTGTGGCGCCGAACCAGCTGAACGTTATCGCGCTCCATCGCCGCGAGGTTACACTCGCTGTGGGGGTTTTGGAAGCGCCCGATGACGATGCACGGATCATTAACCCAGAGGTAGAGGATCCGGTCGTACTCTAAACCCATCAAATATGCTTCACCAGCTAAGTTTGCTGCACAGTCGTGACTGGTTGAATAGTAGATTGCTTGTTTCATGGAGGTAGTGTACCTAGTGGGGAGCCATCATGCTATACTCAGTACATGAATATTGTGCTCTTTGATGAGCTTCAAGGCGTTAATACCCTTGAGGGAACGGATTACCGTGCTCGTCACATCAAGAAGATTCTAAAACTCTCCGTCGGCGATCACTTTAAAGCAGGGGTGATCAACACCTCCAGCGGAAAGGCTACGATCACCTCAATGACAACAGACACCCTTGAGTTTACCTATCGACAAGAGACTCCAGCGCCCCCGCTATATCCTATCACCCTCATCGTTGGGATGGTCCGTCCGATTAGTATGCGCCGAATCCTCCGCGAAGCGGTGAGCCTTGGAGTGAAGCGGTTGATTCTCACCGTCACTGACACTGGGGAGAAGTCGTACTTAGAGGCGGGGCTCTACACCAGTGGCGAGTACAAGGCAATCCTCCTTGATGGGGCGATGCAAAGTGGGCATTGCCAAATCCCTGAGGTTCTTTTTTCCGCCTCAATCGATGAACTTCCCCCACTTAACGGGACCCTCATCGCCTTAGATAACGTTCAAGGCTCACTTGGGTTTGATTCAATTCCCATCAATGGTGAGGATGGCGTAAGTCTCGCCGTTGGACCGGAGCGGGGCTTCAGTGACCGAGAGCGAACGATTCTTGGTGATCGAGGATTTATCCTCGCTCGGTTTGGTGCTCGAATTCTGCGAACAGAAACGGTGTGTAGTAGCGCCCTTGGGGTCTTGCTTAGTCGTTTAGGTTTCCTTTAGATTAGGAATAAGGAGTGATCAATGGCACATAGTATTGTTGAAGCAGCAGAGGCGATCTTGGATCAAGAGTTCCAGGTCCTCGATCATGGGTTTGTTCGACTTGTTGATTATCTAGGTAGCGATGAACGAATCGTTCAAAGTGCCCGTGTTTCCTACGGCAGTGGCACAAAAACCTACCGCCAGGATAAGGGGTTGATCAACTACCTCCTCCGCAACGACCACACCTCGCCGTTTGAGCAAGTAAACTTCACCTTCCACATCAAGATGCCAATCTTTGTCGCTCGCCAGTGGATTCGCCACCGTACCGCCCGCGTTAATGAGATTAGCGGTCGCTACTCAGTCATGGCAGAGGAGTTCTACGTCCCCGCTGCTGAGCACATCAACTTCCAAAGCGAAGATAACAAACAAGGGCGAATGGATGAAGCGGTTGATCCCGCCTTAGCAAAAGAGATCCAAGAGATTCTCGCTGCTGATCAGAAGCGCAGTTACGAAACGTACGAGCAGCTTTTAGCGATGGGCCTCGCCCGTGAGCTCGCCCGCATTAACCTTCCGCTTTCGATGTACACTGAGTGGTATTGGCAGATGGATCTGCACAACCTCTTCCACTTCCTTGCCCTCCGCCTCGATCCTCATGCTCAGTGGGAGATTCGCGTCTACGCTGAGAAGATTCTTGATATCATCCGCCTCGTCTGCCCCATCGCCGTTGAGGCGTTTGAACAGCATAAAGTTGGCAGCGCCATCTTTAGTGCCAGTGAACTTGAGGCGTTAAAAGAGGTTCTCGCTGGGCGAGAAAACCCCCTCAGTGGCCGAGCCCTTCAGCTCTTTGAAGATAAGCTTTCTTAGCGAGTTGTTGATCGCAATGCTTTGCGCTTTTTCTTGTACTGTCGCTTCGTTAACGGTGGGGGAGGCAAAATCGGCCGCTCAGTAAGCAAGTGAGGATTCGATAACAAATCTTGGAGAACCTTAAAGGAGCGGGCCAGATAAAAACCATCACTGATCCGCTCATCAATCGTCAGACCAATTTCCATCGTATCGCGGGTAAGGCTCTGTTCGCCTTTCATGTACCGCGAGCGCTTTAATAAGCCCATCGTCATAAAGAGGCTCGTCGTCCCCCACTCATAGAGGTGGTGGTGGGGCGAGCCGCCACCTAGGCCAATTGAGCCGAGATTTGAGACAAAGACACTGGTGTGCAGTCCATCAGCATCGCGAAGCATTTGGGGAAGTTTTCCGTGCCTACTTCCCGTCCGCCACCATGAAAAGATGAAGCGAATTAAGAAGCGAGGGAGTTTAAGAAAGAAGAGGATTGCGTCATCAGTTAGATTCGTGGATTCGATCACCCGCTGGGTGATGATCGCTTCGTTGATAATGGCTGCGATCTCATCAAGGGTCATCTCCGCTTCAAAGTAAAGCGGCATTGAGTGCTCAGGCGCCTCATCGGTGTAATCTTCTTTGACGACGAAGTTCACACTTAGTTCTTTACGCTGCCAATATTGGTAGTTGGCGATGAAGCGGTTAAGCTCTGGCCGTAGGGCGATCGTTCGCACCACTGCGGCGAGGACGACCTCAAAGACGCGGTATTGGCGCCCATCGGCGGCCCTTGTCTTCTTAATGAACTTTAGCGTTTCAGTAAGGTCGAGAACCATGTTCTGATAGACGAGTGAATCGACGCGGCGGGGCATGATGTACGGGAAAATCTGTTTAAATGGGGGGATTTCATAGACCTTGTACGCATCGTTTCGTGAGCTCATTCTTCCTCCAGTGGTACGGGCAAGAGTACTCGGTTTGTCTGGGGAAAATCAAGGTGGCTCTCATTGTCAAAAAAGTGTGATGTGAGTACCCTTAGAGTATGAGTAAGAAGGAGATGTTGTACAACGCAGAGGCGGAAATCGAAACCCTCGGGATGGAGGTCAGCGAGGCTCTTACCCCCAGTGCCCAGGCGCGCGAACTGCCCAATCAAAGCGGGGTGTACTTGATGAAAGACAAAGAGGGAACGATCCTCTACGTCGGAAAAGCGAAAGACCTCCGTAAGCGTGTTACCAGTTACTTCCTCTCCAACCGCAGTGCCAAGACCGCCGCCTTAGTGCGGAAGATCGTCACGATCGATTACATCATCACCGGTAATGAGTATGAGGCGCTCGTTTTAGAAAACAACCTCATCAAGAAGTATTCCCCCCACTACAACATCTCCCTTAAAGATGGGAAGTCGTATCCGGTGATTCGCATCACCAATGAACCATTCCCAAAGGTTATTAAAACTCGCCGAATCATTAACGATGGCTCTGAATACTACGGACCGTACCCAAACGCCCGGATGTTAGAGCAGTACCTTGAGCTCATCTACAAACTCTTCCCCCTTCGCTGTTGCTCGATCCCGATGAAGAAGCGTGACAAACCGTGCCTCTACTATCACATCGGTCTCTGTAGCGGGGCGTGTGCCGGCCTTATCACTGAGGAGGAGTATGGCAAGTACATCACAGCGGTGCGGAACCTCTTAGAAGGGCGGGTTGACTCCCTCTTAAGTCGCCTTGAAGGGGAGATGAAGGAGGCGAGTAAAGCGCTCCGCTTTGAGGAAGCCGCCACCAAGCGCGACCAGATCGCAACGGTGAGGGCGATCTCCACCGACCAACAAGTCCAAGACTTCAGTGAAGAGAGCCGCGACTACGCCGCTATCGAGATGCGCGGACCGTTGTGTACGATTAGTCTGATGCAGATGCGCAGTGGTCAGTTAATCGGGCGCGCCCTGTACCGCGCTGAAACCCTTGGTGATGAGACAGAAACGCTCTTAGCGTTCCTGATCCAATACTACGCCGATGGGATGAAGTTGCCCCAATACCTCTACGTCTCTCACGACATTGAAGTTGATTTAATCCGCCGCTACTTCAAAGAGCACTTCGGCGGCTCATTAGAAGTGAGCCTCCCGATTGAAGGAAAGCACTTTAGAATCCTCCGAATGGCGCGAGAAAATGCAACACGGGACGTTGAGAAGCGATTGAAGAATAAAGATAACACCGCCTCACTCTTCCGCCTTAAGGATATCCTTGGCCTAGAGCATGAGCCTCTCCTTATCGAAGGCT
>JBBADN010000057.1:0-7331 GCA_041656455.1 Sphaerochaeta sp.
CGCGCCTGTACCCGGAAAGCCGCTCGGGAGATGCACGAGCGAATCCACTCCTACCTCGCCCAGTGTAGCGGTGATGAAGAGATCAGGAGCCAACTCGCTACCTTCAACGCTGCCCCAATTTCCACAATCGACGCGTTCTGTGCCCAGATCGTCAAAGGCAGTGCGTATGAGTATGGGCTTAATCCTACCTTCCAAGTCGATGATGAGGCGAATCTCACCCTCGCCCGTCGAGCGGCGATTGAGCTCTTAGAAACAACCCCTCAAAGTAGGGGAGCGGCGCTGCTTTCAAGTATCTACTCCCCTGATGTAATTATCGATCTGCTCCTCCGTCTTTCAACACTCTATCCCCTCGGTAGTGAATTAAGCCCCAGCCTTCCAGCGTACATCAGCGACCGCGTTCACAGTGAATATGAGCACCTCTTAGAGCTCTTTGAGGAGTACCTGCTTCGCTTCAATGGCCTAAGTCGGGGCGGGAGTACCAAAACGCACGAGAAGGTAAATGAACTGACTAAAACGCTCTTAGGCCTCCTGCACAACGAAGAGGAGGAGGCGCTGTGGTCCGTCTTTACGACAAATCTTGGCTACTTCAATAAAGTATCAGCAAGCGCTACGAACGAAAGCCTCGTTGAAATTCGCGAGAGCCAAGAGGAGTACCTCGAAATTCGCCAGAAGCTCGGAGTATGCGCTGCCTTCTTCCTCTCGGAAGAGAACCTTACGTTCGTCGTTGAGTTTGTTCGTTCCTTCTTAGATGAACACCGCAAAAGCAAGCGATCTGCTTCCGTGGTGAGCTTTGCCGATATCTCCCGCCTTGCGGTAAAGACCCTTACTGATAACAAAGAGCTCCGGGCGTACTACAAAGAAGCGTTCCGTTACATCATGATCGATGAGTTTCAGGATAACAACGAAGAGCAGAAGCAGCTACTCTACCTCCTCGCTGAGAAGGAGGGAAGTGAAGGGGACGGAATTCCTGACCCTCATTCGCTAGCGCCTGATAAACTCTTCTTCGTTGGTGATGAGAAGCAGTCGATCTACCGCTTCCGCGGCAGTGACGTCTCCGTCTTCAAGGCGCTCGCTGATGAACTACAAACAATTGGCGGTATGAGTGTTCAGCTACCCCGAAACTACCGTAGCGAACCCGCTCTCATTCAATGGTTCAACGACATCTTCCCTTCGATCATGGCTGACCCAATCCATCCTTTTGAGGCGAAGTTTGAAAGTCTTGAATATCGCCAAGAAAAAGATGGAATTAAGCCAACGATTAGTCTTGCGATAAAACCGTACCAAGAGGAAGAAGCAGATGACGAGGAAGAGCTCGCTGAAAGCTCCCTCGCCGAGGCGTATTACCTCGCTAAGAAGATTAATCAGATGCTCAACAGCGACGAGTATCTCATTCCAGTAAAAGGGGAGCTCCGAAGGCCTCAACCCCACGATATTGCAATCCTTCTCCGTTCGACGTCGAGCCAGCTCCACTTTGAACGGGCACTTCGCCTCTTTTCTATACCGTATACAGTTCAAATGGCGCGCTCGCTCTTCTTAGAGGCGATCACCAATGATTTCTACGCCTTCTTACAGCTCATTCTCTACCCATCAGATACCCTCTCCTACGCAGTAATCCTCCGCTCCCCCTTCTGCTTCATCAGTGATGATCTGCTTGCTGAGCTACTCCGTCATGAGCTCTTTACGATTGCTGAAGATATTCAGGGTCAAGAGCAAGAAAAGCTCCTTGGCTTGAAGAGCTTCTTTGAAACGATGAAAGAAGCAGCGGCAAACGAGCGTTTAGAGCGCCTGATCTTCATGCTCTGGTATGAGAGTGGATACCACCACTACTTTGTCCAACACCCCCGCTACCACGCGTACATCGAGCACTACGAGCTTCTGTATCGTGTTGCCCAACAGTTTGAAGAGAAGGGTAAGACCCTCAGTGATTTCCTTGATTACCTTCGCCTTCGCCTTGGCCAAAATGAGCGTCTTGAAGAGCTCGATTTAATCAAGGAGAAAGAGGAAGGGGTTGTTCTTATGTCGGTCCATAAATCCAAAGGCCTTGAATTTCCAATCGTCATCGTCGCCAACGCCGGTTCAAAGGGGCGGGGGGACGATAGCTCGTTGGCGTTGAGTTTCAATTCACCGCTACCAAACTACCTCGATCAAATAATTGAGGTCAGTGAACGAGGAAAAGAGAGTGTCGTGAAAAACGTCGATGCCCTCTTTGATGAAGGGATTACTGCGTTACAGGAGGCAGCTGAGCTGAAGCGCCTCTTCTACGTGGCAGTTACCCGAGCAGAAACCCACTTGGTGATCAGCGGCTCCTTTAATAAGCAAAACCGAAAGATTGACGGGGCGCGCTCAACGTTCCTCCTTCTACTCTGCCAAGCTCTGGGCATCGACCCCAACGAACCAAACCTTAGTGATTGCCGAGTGAACTTTGAACTCATCGAAGATGTGCCAACGGAAGCACTCTTAAGTAAATCATCAAAAACGATTAACATCGCTGAGCTTGCCTCGTGGTACGAGGGCGCCTCCTTGCCGTATAAAGCCCAGAGTATCCGGTTTGGAGTGACAACCCTTGCACCGAAGAGTGAATTCGCCTCTACTCGTGCACTTCCGCTTCTTGCAAGTGACTCGTATCTGCTTGAAGAGGAGTACACCGCCCACTTTGGAACGTTCGTCCACCGCCTCATCGAAGCACACCTCAAAGGTGAAGACCTCAGTGATCCCCTTACCTACATGGAGAATTCCTTTAAAGAGGTCCTGCCCAAGGGGCAGCTTGAAACAATTGTCGCTGATGCAAAGACACTCACCCAACACTTCATCGATAGTCCCCTCTGCCAAGAAGAAGTCCTCCCATACCCCTTTGAAGTAGAGCTTGGGTTCTTCAGTCGCCTTGAGCATGAAGGAAAGCGCGTAGTTGCCGAAGGGGCGATTGACCTCCTTGTTGACCAGAAAGATTGCCTGTTAGTCATCGACTTTAAGAGTGACCGCTTTGTTGATGAAGAGACCCATCGCTTCCAAATCGAGACGTACATTGATGCTGCCGAGAGGTTATATAAAAAACCAGCCAAGGGCCTTATCGCCTACCTTCGTGATCTAAGTCAGAGTATTCACTATGAGGGTAGGAAAAAAGGAGGCTGGTGAATCCAGCCTCCATAAAACGTGTTGCTATTTCGTTTTTAGTATTTACCGTATAATGGACCAAAGGTTGCGCACGCTCTAAAGTCTGCGCCTTCTTTATCCATGCCGAGCATCGACCATGCACTTGGGCGGAAGATATCTCCTTCGGCGACATTGTGCATGTTCACTGGGATGCGAAGCATCGAAGCGAGGGTGATTAAATCAGCACCTACGTGACCGTAGGCGATCGCTCCGTGGTTTGCTCCCCAGTTTGCCATTACAGAGTAGACGTCCTTAAACGGACCCTCGTGCTCAACAAGGCGGGGGACGAACCACGTCGTTGGCCACGTTTGGTCAGTTCGCTTGTTAATCGTCTCAAAGACCTCTTCTGGAACATCAGCAGTCCATCCTTCAGCAATCTGAAGAACTGGTCCAACGCCCTTAACCATGTTGAGGCGAAGCATCGTTACTGGCATGCCTCCTTCACTGAGGAACGTTGAGGAGAAGCCACCACCGCGGAAGTAGCCGAAGTTTGCGACGCTAAAGCGGGTGTTATCCAACGTCTTTTGTACGTCTTCGGCGGTAATCTCCCAATACGGCTTCATCGCAGCTTCGCCCTTCTCGTTGGTCATTTGACCCGCGGCGTCTAAGGTAGTCGCTCCACTGTTAATTAAGTGGATGAACCCATCCTTTGCTAAGCCTGAAGGTTTCCAACCGGTGACCCGCTCAATACTCGCTGGGCTCCAGTAGGTGCGTACATCACTGAAGATAACCGCTCGATTCGTCAGCAGTTTTGCAAAGAGCATGCTGATCCCATTTAAGTGGTCGTTCTCTGTTGCCATGATGAACGGCTCGCGGATTCCATTCCAGTCGAAGCTCGTGGTGAGCATCGTTTCCATGAAGTCCCCGTTGGGCCAGTGGTCGGTCCATTGGCGTTGGCCTTGGAAGCCAGAAGCGATGGCGTTGCGTCCGTACGACTCTTCTTTAAAGCCGAGTTCATCGAGCTTGGGGTTTCCGATCATCAAGTCGCGCCCGATCATCACCATCTTCGTTACGTACTCCCAATCCTTATCGAGCTCTTCTTGGCTCTTGCGTTTATCAGGATCATTGACGGTATCATCCGCTTGAATGATGTGCTTGCGAACCCATTCGATCGCCTTCTTAAACTCAACAGGGTCGTAGATTTCTTCACTGATGCGGCGTTCGATCTCGCTCATATCAACAACTTCAGTTCGCATACCGAGGTACGCCTGCAAAAAGTCTTGGTCAACTAACGAGCCAGCAATTCCCATCGACATTCCTCCGATGGAGAGGTAGCTCTTACCGCGCATCTCAGCGACCGCTAAGCCTGCTTTTACGAAGCGCAGGATCTTTTCTTTGACGTCTTCAGGAATCGAGGTGTCAGAGGAGTCTTGGACATCCCGGCCGTAGATACCGAAGGCGGGGAGACCTTTTTGGGTATGGGCTGCTAATACTGCTGCAAGATAGACCGCCCCAGGGCGCTCGGTTCCGTTAAAGCCCCATACAGCTTTAATCGTCATCGGGTCAGCATCGAAGGTCTCTGTTCCATAGCACCAACACGGGGTGACAGTCAGCGTTACTGCAACGCCTTCCTTTTGAAACTTTTCAGCGCATTCAGCGCTTTGGCGTACGCCCCCGATCGTCGAGTCTGCGATGACACATTCGACGGGTTCGCCAGTGGTGTGGCGGAGGTTGTCGCTAATAAGCTTCGCAGCGGCTTTGGCCATGTTCATCGTTTGGTCTTCCAACGATTCACGGACACCCCGTTGGCGCCCATCGATCGCAGGCCGGATTCCAATTTTCGGAAGCGTTGAAGCGTAGCGCTTTTCTGGTCCTACCGATTTAATGTCAAGAATGTTTGCCATCTCATTCTCCTTGGTGTATGATGGATTTGTAATCGTTTACATGCCCTTAGTATTGCACAGGGTTTAGCCGATTGCAATGGAAATATCCCCACGTAAGGAGGAGCATATGCTGAAAACTATTCCTTCAATTCTCTCACCTGAGTTATTAAAAGTTCTGATGGAAATGGGCCACGGTGATGAGCTGGTGATCGGGGATGGAAACTTCCCCGCCGCATCGATGAATGAGCGAGTCATTCGCCTCGATGGACATGGAGGGGAGGCAATTTTGGCAGCAATCCTTCAACTCTTTCCGTTAGACACCTACGCCCCTAATGCATTCTTAATGGAAAAGGTTCCGGGCGACAAAGCCGAAACTCCAATTTGGGCTTCCTATGAGAAGATCGCCAAGGCAGGGGACGCGGGCTTTACTGGCTTCTCCTATATTGAACGCTTTGAGTTTTATGAACGGTCGAAGAAGGCGTACGCTATTGTCGCAACTGGAGAAAGCGCCTTATACGCCAATATTATCCTTAAGAAAGGGGTCGTCCTTTAAGGAAGGCGATACCAGATCGAACGATTCTTGCGATAGGTCAGCGGGGTGATTCCCATCACCTTGCGGAACTGGCGACTAAAGTAATTAGAATCTTCAAAGCCCGTTGCCTCACTAATCTCTCCAATTGCTAAGTCACTGGAGCGCAGTAAGCGACAGGCGTGCTTGATCCGCAGTTGGATGTGAAACTCCACAGGAGAAAGACCGGTGGCGTTTTTAAAGTGGCGATTAAGCGTCGAAGCGGACATGTTTGTGAGCTCCATTAACTCATTGGTAGAAACTGGCCGCTCGGGGTGGGCTTCTAAGAAGCTCAGTGCATCAGCAATGCGCATGACGGTTTGGTTATCTTTACGGGGTTGCTCAGCGTAGATGCGAAAGAGCATCACCAAAAGCTGGGCGAGAATGGCAAATGCCCCCGTCTTTGCTCCAATCTCCCCTTCAGTGGAATCACTTTCCGCGAGCATGTGCTCTAAGAGGGGAAGGACCCGCGCCTGTTGGGCGGGGGTGAGCTGCATCAGCGTTGAAAGCGAGCCGTCGTGGCGGTAGGAGGGCTCAACTTTTAAGAGCGCTTGGTAGCCACTCATATTCTTTAAGTCGTAGACGGACTCTTCAAAGATTGCAATATCAAAGAGGATGTTAAAGAGCCTCAGGTGTTCGATATCACGGTAGCCGTGTTTAAAGCCCGGGGGGATCACAAAGACGTTGCCGCTTGTCAGCTCAAAGGAGCCCACGCTATCGAAGTGAGTGCCACTGCCTGAGACGATGACAACGAGCTCCCAAAAGTCGTGACTGTGGAGGGGATAGGGGATTTCCGGATCCCGCTCGAGGACCTTAATTGGGAAGGTCGGATCATAGAAATAGTCTGCCGCGCGTAGAATTAACCCCATAATGACAAAATAGTGCTAAAATATGGGTGTAATGTCAAGACAATTTTAGAGAAGTGGGGTTACAGTTATAGGCAGGAGGAGTTTATGGAAACAACTTCATACCAAAATGCTCGTGAGCAATATCGCCAAATCGGTGTTGATACCGATGCTGTATTAGATCGCCTTCAGCAAATTCCTATTTCAATTCATTGCTGGCAAGGCGATGATGTGGGCGGCTTCGAGCGGGCAGACTCCGAATTAAGTGGAGGGGGAATCCAAGTAACCGGCTCCTACCCTGGCAAAGCTCAGACGATCGGCCAACTCCGCGCTGATTTAGAGGAAGTCCTCTCAATTGTTCCTGGCCCTCACCGGCTTAGCCTCCATGCAAGCTACGGTGAGTTTGGTGGTGAATTTGTCGATCGAGACCAGATCGAAGTGAAACACTTTCAAGGGTGGGTCGATTGGGCGAAAGCCAATGATGTCCACATTGATTTTAACGGTACGTACTTCAGCCACCCTAAAGCTGAGGATGGCTATACCCTCGCCAGCAAAGATGAGGAGGTTCGCCAATTCTGGATTGAACACGCCAAGCGCACCCGCGCCATTGCTGCATGGATTGGTGAGCAACAAGGATCACCTTGTATCTTAGATACGTGGATTCCCGATGGGGCGAAGAACTACACCGTTGATAAGTTTGGCTACCGGGCGATCCTCAAAGAGAGCCTTGATGAAATCTTTGCCATTGAATATTCCCCCGATCACATGCGCGACGCTCTTGAGACGAAACTCTTTGGGATCGGCAGTGAGGCGTTTGTCGTTGGCTCACATGAGTTCTACATGAACTACGCCGCCCGCAACAACAAGATGCTCTGCATCGATATGGGGCACTTCCACACCGAAGAGGACGTCTCCGATAAGCTGAGTTCAATCCTCCTCTTCGAT
>JBBADN010000058.1:0-7273 GCA_041656455.1 Sphaerochaeta sp.
GTCAGCTACTCCTTCAAAGAGGGGTTCGGCGGCAATTGTTGTTGCCGTATTGATTCGAAAGAGACCCGACCCTTCGGTCACTGCAAGAGGCATCGGAAAGAGAAGGTTGCTTAAAGTACTTTGTTGGTTGTTCTGCATGGCTCATTTCCTACCATGAGCAGGGGTACAAGTCAAGTACAAAGGTTGAACAAACTAAAAAGGGCGATTAATTAGTTGAACATCCGATTAGGAAGCTCCTTGCTACATTCGATACCAATGAACTGTGTTGTCTATTGAAAAGACATAGTGGGTTGAACGCCCTTGTCCTTGTTGAATCAAGGTCCCTGAGCTCTCTAATGGCTGTATCTTGCGAGACCTTACAGATTCTTGCCCATTTTGATGACATCAAATTTCCTTGGAAGTCATCTAAAAACAATGTGAGCATCTTTTGTTGGTTTTCATTAAGGGAAGTGTGAGTAGCTTCTTGCCAAAAATGGGCTTTGCGCAGGACGCTGCTGACTAGTTGCTGGGAATTGCCGAGAGCGTTCGTGAGGCATTCAAGAAACCAACTAATCCAAGCAGTGATATCCAAGGAGCCTTTTTGGGTGCGCTCAAGAATATCATAATATTCATTCTTCTGTTTTTGGATTTGATCGGACATACTGTAGAATCGAAAAGAGCTTTGGTCGGCGCGTGAAAGAGCCATATCTGTGATGTTCCGAGCAATTCGGCCATTCCCATCTTCAAATGGATGAAGCGTGATAAACCACAGATGGGCAATTGCAGCCCGTAATAATGGGGGAGTCCTACTATCCTCACCATTAAACCATTCTAGGAAAGCGGTAAGTTCTGCCCGGAGATTGGCTGCTGGTGGAGCATGGAAATATATCATTTCATTTGGCCCTGATCGTTGGGAGACTACCTGCATCGGTCCTTCAAGATCACTTCTAAGATTTCCTACTGTGATTTTTCTTAATCCGCTGTAGCCGGTAGGAAATAGTGCTGCGTGCCATCGGAATAATCGGTCAAAGGTTAATGGTTCATCGTAGTGCTCTGAGGCATTGAAGGCCATTTCAACAACACCATCGACGTGATGACTCGAAGGTAAAGATGCTTCATAGTGAATATTAAGCTTTCGTGCTACTGAAGAACGTACGAGTTCCCAGCTGAGGTGTTCGCCTTCTATTTCACTCGATTTTATAATATTTTGCGCTACCACATACCACGAGGATTCCTTTTGTAGGGTAAATCCTAAAGATTTCATGCGGCCTAAGAGTTGGGCCTGAAGAAACACTGTTTTAGAAAGTGGTTTAAGGAGGAGGGCCGAATCCCAGGTAACATGAGGCCATTCGGAGTGTTCGTATATGTACATTCTATAATCTCCGCAAGTATTGCGTAGATTATCTGGTGTAATCTCCGCAAAGTCAATCTCCGTGCCACTTGTTCTTTAGATGCACCTCCATAGTGCTCTTGGGCGGGGAGGAAAACCCATGGTACAATAAAGCTTGACAGGTGAAATTGGCGATGGTAAGCTTTGTTCGTACAATGAGCGAACAAACTAAATGAGAGTGATTCCCTTCACTCTTCGATGGAGAATAGAGGCTTACTAAAGAGATGCGAATAAACTATAATACCTTCCCCAAAAATGCGAATACCTCCCTTGTCACCCAACTGCTGTGGCGTAAGAGCGGCCTTAGCCGGGTAGACATTGCTCGCCACCTAAACCTCTACCGATCGACTGTAACAAATATCGTTGCAACCCTTATTGAAAATAACGTTGTTTATGAAGGCGAAGAGGGCAGTGGAATGAGTCGAGGGGGGCGTAAGCCAATTAGCCTTCGCTTAAATGAACGCTTTGGGTGCGTCATTGGCTTTGATATCCAGCCTTCCCACTACCGGGCGGTAATTATGGATATTTTAGGGAACACGATCCATGAAGAGACAGGGAAAACCCCCTCCCTTAGCTTTGAAGAAATTCTCGTCTATTTGATGGATAAACTCCTTGAAGAAGTTCAACGTCTTCAACTTCCCGCCCTTGCCGTTGTCTTTGGTATTCCTGGTATCGTTGATCCGCGCCAAGGGATCATTCGGTGGGCAGCCTCGTTTAAATTAGAAAACTTTGATATTCACTCCTTCCTTTCAGAGCGCTATGACCTCTTCATCTTCGTTGAAAACGATGCGAACTGTACAGCGTGGCTCGAGATGACCGTTCACCGTAGCGAACGTCTTGGCGATTTTATCTGCGTGATGGCGGATTATCATGAAGGCAGTCAGCAGTTTGCCGATTGGGCTGGTATTGGAGCGGGGGTAGGAATTTCAATTGATGGGAAGGTGTACCACGGCTCAAACAACAGCTCGGGGGAAATCCACACTCTCTCCTGGCGTGACGGGGAAGGGCAAACGGGCTTAGATATTGAGCTGTTGATGCGCTCAATTGAAGAGACCGACGCGTGGAAGGCGTGGGTTGTCGATATCTTCGCTTCAATGGTTCCCGTTGTTTCGGTCCTTGACCCAGAAAAAGTCTTCATCCTTGGAAAACCGTTTGAAGATGAGGCGTTGATGCGGGCGACGTTAGAAGAGGGCGCCCCGCAATTTATTGATGTTCTAAAGAAAATTAACTGTGACTTAGTCTTTGATAGTGCCGATGAGCTCGCTGTTGCTAAAGGGGCAGCGACGATGTTCCTACAAAAACTCTTCAGTGTCCCTGAGCTCGGTGAGACTGAATCGAAGACCCATTTTGAGTGGGAAGATATTCTTTCCAAAGTCCAGTCAAAAAAACAGAGTAATGCCAAAAAGCCAACGGAGGTACGATATGGCTAAAGTACAGACGTTAGCAGACAATAAACGCGAACAACAACGCGCCTATTGGATGCTAGTTCTGCCAGGATTTCTCCTATACATCTTTGTGATGGCGTTCCCCACAGTCTTTTCCATCTTTTTATCGCTTAGTGACTACAATGGAGGAAAGATTTTTGGGGGCAACAAGATTAACCTCGTTGGCCTGCAATGGTATAAGCGAATGTTTGCCGATGAGTATTTTTACCACTCCTTGAAGAATAACTTACTCATCGTTCTTGTTTCAGTCTTTGGACAAATCCCCCTCGGGTTCTTCTTAGCGTACGTGCTCTATCGAGGCTTAGTCAGGGCAACTGACTTCTTCCAAACGATGATTTACCTTCCAACGGTTATCTCAACAGTTGTCGTTGGTATTCTTTGGAAGAGCTTCTTCTCCCCATACGGGACCTTCCCCGAGATCGTTCGACTCTTTAGAGCCGGGTACGAGTACGAGATTAATAAACACCCGATGCTACCAGTACTCTTCGTCATCCTGTGGATGTACACGGGAATGTACATGATTATCTTCATGGCAAACCTTCAGAAGATCGATAACGCCGTCATTGAAGCAGCACGCATCGATGGGGCGAGTGAGTGGCAGACTCTGCGCTACGTGATCCTTCCCGCCCTCAGTGGGGTAATTGTGACTACGGCAATCTTAGCGATCAGTGGATCGTTGAAGAGCTTCGACTTGATCTTCGTCATGACCGCTGGAGGGCCGGCGAACCGAACAAGTGTTCTTTCGATTTACATGTTTAATAAGGCGTTTAGAGGCAAGCCAACGTATCCCCTTGCCAACGCGATTAGCACGGTGATGGTTCTCATCAGCTTCATGCTGATTGCCTTAACGAAGTTCGTTGAGCGAAAGTTCGGGGGGAGGGAGTAAGGCATGAGTAATACAATGCACGATATTAAAGACACCTCCGGATTTAAGAATAAAATGGTCCAAGGCCTGACGTACTTCTTAATGATCTTCTTCACCCTTTTGGCGATTTACCCCTTACTGTGGTTGATCATGAGCTCCTTTAAAACAACGACAGAGTTCCAAATTAATAAGCTTGGGCTTCCTCGACGGTGGGTCTTGATCAACTATAAAGATGCGTGGGTTCGTGGGAAATTCCCCGCCCTCATCGTTAACTCAATTATCTACACGTCAGTGACCGCCCTTGCGACGCTTACGTTCTCCTTTATGAGTGGCTTTGCCTTCTCAAAGATTAAGAACAAGGCGACAAACACCCTCTACGGATCCTACGTCATTGGTTTACTGTTAACACTGCAGTCGATCATGGTTCCGCTCTTCTTAATCGTGAACTGGGTAGGCCTCTACGACACCCGCCTTGGCGTCTTAGTTCCATACATCGGAATTGCAATGCCGATGGGAATCTACTTGGGAACTGAGTATATTCGCTCAATCCCCGATGCCCTCATTGAGTCAGCGCGAATTGATGGGGCGACGTATTTAGGAATTTTCAGTCGCATTATCGTTCCGATGGCAGCCCCAGTAGGGATGACTGTTGCGATCTTGACAGTGAATGGAACGTGGAATGAGTTTATGCTCATTAATATCCTTGTCAGTAAAGATAGCCTCAGAAGTTTACCCGTTGGGGTTCAGAAGTTTGCTGGTGCGCTCACCACTGACTACGGGAAGCAATTTGCAGCGTTAGTGATTGGATTAATTCCAATGCTTGTCTTCTATCTCTCTTTCAGGAAAGAAATTACGAAGGGAGTTTCAGCTGGAGCAGTAAAAGGTTGATATTCTATTTGACGGGAGAAATAAGGCGTGGTATCATTAGTTCGTACAAAGTATGAACTAATGAAATGGGAATCTTCACCCCATCCGGTGATGGCTCTAAGAAAGCTGGGAAACCAGCTGAGAACACAATGGACACAGTCATGAGGAGGTAATGATGACTGGATTTAAGAAAGTTTTGGTCCTTGCCCTGGTATTGGCGCTGGTAACCACTGGCCTCTTTGCACAGGCAGCTAAGGAAGCAGCTTCTGGGAAAGTACAGCTGCGCGTGTTGCACTACATTGATATGGCCGAACCAAACAGTGCAAACGAAGAAGAAATGATCTGGGACGTGTTTAAAGCACAGAACCCCGATATCGAAATTATTCGTGAGGACCTCTTCAACGAGCCGTTCCACGAAAAGACCGAAGCCTACGTTGCCAGTGGCCAGTTGCCAGATGTAATGTACATGTGGCCAAGTGGACGATCTACCAGCTTGCACGAAACGAAGAGCGTCAAAGACTTAATGCCGTTCCTCGTCCGTGATGGCTTAGTTGATCAGTACAACCCTGCAGCCATTGCCCCACAGTTTGGCGGCTACCTTGGTGAGCTTCCTAACGGAATTACCACCACGCACGTCCTCTTCGTGAACACGAAAGTGCTCCGCGAGAACGGATTTGCAATTCCAAAGACGTATGCCGACATCAAAGCCATGGTCGCTCCCTTAAAAGCAAAGGGAATTGATACGATCGCGATGGACAACATGGATGACTGGGTCATGCAGAGCTGTCTCTTCTCAATGGTCGTTGGCCGCTACGGTGGCGTTGACTGGTACGAAGACCTCGAAGCTGGCAAGATTGACTTCAACGATGCTTGGTTTGTGAAGTCCCTCGAACTGATCGACGACATGTACAAGTCTGGTGTTATTAACCGAAACACCCTCTCCAGCCCCTACGGTGCCGCTCGTGGAGCATTTGCCCAAGGCAAAGCCGCGTTCTTAATCGATGGTGACTGGGCAACTGGTGCCTTCATGGAAGACCAGTCTACTGGTGATGCCTTAATCAGCCGCGCTGCTCAAGATAAGGACTTTGAGCTCATGGTTATCCAAGGCCTTCCTGGCGAAGTCATCCACAACTCCAACTCTGGTGTTGTTGGAACTGGTTGGGGAATGAGTGCAGCGATTCCTGCAGGATCTGCTAAAGAAGAAGCTGCTTGGAGACTCATCAAGTTCTTACAAGGCGAATATGTCCAAACCTACCGCCTGCAAACTGGTGCATCCTTCCCCTCCAACCTCGCTGTTGACGTAGACAAACTCGTTGTTGACTTGAACCTCGAGCCGTTCGTTGCAAAGCGTGCTGCATACTATGCAGACTACACCCCGATCACCCCCGTTATTGACGGTGTCTTACACTCCGACGTGTACGGCGTTATCAACACGGGTCTTCAGGAAATCGGCCTTGGAACCAAGACTCCGGTCCAGGTTGCTGCTGACACCCAGAAGGCGTGGGATCTCTTCAAGTCTTATCGCTAAGACGGTGCAGTCAAACGCACATAATGGGAGAGCTTCGGCTCTCCCATTTTTAAGTCCTATCCACTACACTTCTCCCAAAGGGGGAGGGGATGCGAAGAAAAGAGCGCCAGCAAGACCGTGAGGTTGCGTTAAGGATAATCGCCGAGGCAGAGTACGGAGTCCTTTCGATGGTTGATCATCAAGGAAAGCCCTATGCACTACCCGTCTCCCACGCTGTAGTAAATGATACGATCTACATCCACGGAGCGTTAGAAGGGAAAAAGCTCGATTTAATTCCAAGCCAAAGCCGGGTAGCGTTCACCTGTGTTGGAAAGACGCACCTTCGACCTGCACTCTTTACTACCGACTATGAATCAGCGATCGCCTACGGAAGAATTGCTATCGTTTCTGATTCACAAGTGAAGCGCTCAGCCCTACAGGCAATTGCCAAAAAATACTCTGGTGAATTTCTCGTTGAAGCGGATGAGTACATTACCAGCGCATTTGATGAGGTCACGGTTATTGCCATTACCATTGAAGAGGTTACGGCAAAGGCGCGCCGCCCTTAGAACAACACAAACGGGAAAGCGTGCGCCCTCCCGTCGGGATGAAATTAATACTTTTAATCAATGCCTACTTACTACTTGAGTAGAGGTCAAAGACTCTCAGTGATTGAGTAAACTCCTCAATGCCCACCTCTTCACTGCTCTTAAAGGTAATGACCTTCTGGGCGGTGGGGCGAATATCAAAGAGGTTGTCGCTGAAGATTCCCTTAATCGAGGTGCTATCTAAAGCAACTTCGAAGGCGGGGTATTGGCAGCTGACGGTGATCGCAAAGCCACCGGGGGTTTGCTCAACGGATGTGTTGATGTGCGGGTCTTGGAGTTTTGACGCTTTTGGCTTCTCAAGCATCAACGTGTTTTCCATATACAGCTCATCACTTTTTAGCTTCACATAAATAAACGTGTTGCTGCGATCAAGCTTGCTCTTCTTATTCAAGTCAATCGTGGCGACGTGTATTGAGGAGCGCGATGTAATCGTTAAGGGGTACTCACTCTTACCAACTTTATGTCCCTCGTAGGTAGAGTACTTCACACTGAGCTTCGCTTCGTCACTGAGGACTCGGTTGCTATCATTGACAACAAAGATCTCAACAAGGCCATCCTCCTTCATGTAGATGATCGGGTGGATTGGCTCGTAGAAGCGCCGAGCGGCATAGT
>JBBADN010000059.1:0-7256 GCA_041656455.1 Sphaerochaeta sp.
AGGCCCCTTGACCACCCCAGTGGGGAAAGGGTTTCGTTCTTTAAACGTAGCCCTCCGCCAGGAGCTCGATCTCTACGTCTGCTTGCGCCCCGTTGAATACTACGAAGGGACTCCTTCGCCGGTGAAAAACCCAGAGGCGATCGACATGGTTGTCTTTCGGGAAAACACTGAAGATATCTACGCTGGTATAGAGTGGGAAGTTAACACTCCTGAGGTGAAGAAGCTCCTAGGCTTTCTCACCGATGAGATGAAGGTGAAGACAATCCGTTTCCCTGAAACAAGCGCCCTTGGGGTGAAGCCCGTCTCTAAAGAGGGGAGTGAGCGCCTGATTCGCAGTGCAATCAAGTACGCCCTGAAGGAAAACAGAAGGAGTGTTACCCTCGTCCACAAAGGCAACATCATGAAGTTTACCGAAGGGGGCTTCCGCTTATGGGGTTTTGAGCTTGCCGAGCGGGAGTTTGGGGCGACAAAACACAGTGATGGATATCACATTCAACGAGCGGGGATGGAAGACCTCATCATCAACGACTGCATCGCTGATGCGTTCTTACAAAACATCCTCACTAAGCCTCACGCCTACGACGTCATCGCAACACTCAACCTCAATGGTGATTACATCTCCGACGCCCTTGCTGCTCAAGTAGGGGGAATCGGGATCGCCCCTGGGGCAAACATTAACTACGAACGTGGTCACGCAATCTTTGAAGCAACCCACGGAACAGCGCCCGACATCGCGGCAAAGAATATCGTAAATCCTCTTTCACTCGTTCTCTCCAGTGTCTTGATGCTCCGTCACCTAGGATGGGACGAAGCAGCAACGCTATTACAGAACGCAGTGAGGCGAACAATTGCTGAAGGCATCGTCACCGCTGACTTCTTTGCCCTCATGAAAGAAGAGGGAAAGAACGCTACGCTCCTTGGTACAAAGGAGTATGGTGAGCGTCTTTGTGCGTTGATGTAGGAAATTTTAAAGCTGTAACTAGATAAGTAATAATATTCTGCCTCCCGTAATGGGAGGCAGTTTAAATGGTTCATTTACACTCGATCAGCCAGTGGAACGACGTTGCGCTTTGTTAAGCCGGTGTAGACTTGGCGCGGTCGGGCGATCTTTTGATACGGGTCCTCTGACCACTCAAGCCAGTGGGCGATCCACCCCGGAAGTCGGCCAAGAGCGAAAAGGACGGTGAACATCGACTCGGGGATTCCCATCGCGTGGAAGATGATTCCCGTATAGAAGTCAACGTTTGGATAGAGGTTGCGCTCGATGAAGTACGGATCGCTGAGGGCGGCGTGCTCCAGCTCCATCGCAATCTTAAGAAGGGGATCTAATTCGGTGTTTCCGATAATATTCTGACACAGCTCCTTGGCAATCTTTGCCCGTGGATCGTACGTCTTGTAGACGCGGTGGCCAAAGCCAGAGAGGCGGAAGGAACCTTCTTTGTTTTTCGCCATCGCTACAACTTCGTCGACCGTTAAGCCTTCATTATGAATCTTCAGGAGCATCTGCATCACCGCTTGGTTTGCTCCACCGTGCTTTGTTCCCCAGAGGGCACAGCATCCTGCAGCGACACTGGCGTAGAGGTTTGCATCACTGGAACCAACGAGGCGAACTGCACTTGTTGAGCAGTTTTGCTCATGGTCAGCGTGGAGGATTAAAAGGATGTTCAGCGCCCGAACGTGGAGCGGTGGGGGAACGTAGGCGTTCACACTCGTTGAGAACATCATGTTCAGGAAGTTTTCACAGTAGGAGAACTTATACGACGGGTTTACAAACTCTAAGCCATTCATCTGGCGATAGGTGAAGGCGGCGATCGTTCTCATCTTCGAAAGAAGGCGGGTTACCGTTAAGTCTAAGTTCTGCTGGGGATCAACATCAGCAAGTTCGGGGTAGAACGCTGAAAGGGAGGCGACCATCGCCGCTAAGATTGACATCGGGTGGGAGTCTTGAGGGTAGTCTCTAAAGAAATTCCGCATGTCGATGTGAAGGAGGGAGTGGCGGTTGAGTAACTCGGCGTAGGTGTGCCGCTCTTCCATGTTGGGTAGTTCCCCTTTAATAAGGAGGTGGGCGACTTCAACGAACTCGCAGTGCTCAACGAGATCTTCGATGTCATAGCCACGGTAGCGAAGAATTCCCTCTTCCCCGTTTACGTAGCAAATCTCACTCATCGCTGAACCAGTGTTTGCGTATCCTGGATCATAGGTGATATACCCGGTTTGCTTGCGTAGGGCAGTGATGTCGATTGATTTGTCTCCCATCGAGTCGGTGATGATTGGAAGGGTGACCTTTTTGTCTTCAAGGCTCAGTGTTGCAGCGTCTTTTTTGATATCCATCGCTCTTGCTCCTCCTATGGGGATAGCAAACCCTACTGTACTTTTCTTCTTTTGAGAATAGGGGAGGTTTAGGAGAATTTCATCATCTGGGATGTAGTAGCGATGCTCATTATCTTATTTGCGCGTCTTCTAGGACTTTTAAATACGTAAGGATTGTTTGCAGATTTAGGGTAGATCCGTCTGGTTCTAGATTTCTTTGTTGATGATTATTATCTTGAGTCTCGAAAGGATATTGCTTCTTCTTGCAATTTCTTGGAGGGTATAAACGCTAGTGCTTATGGAAGAAGTCTCAGGGTGTTCTGCTTGATTCTATAGTAATTAAAGCGGCGGCACTAGAGACAGGCTTGAATTTGCCACGCTGATGGGAAGGGACTATTGTTTTTTACTGTTTGGCAATTCGTGAAGGGAGATGTATTATCTGTCAATTTCGGATTTGACCATTGAATGAATCATTTTCCCCAATGTGAACATTTCAGTTGATCCATACAGAGGACCATCATCATTGGATTTAAAATGAGCCTCGGCATTTGCAATTGCAGTAGCAAGCAACACTGGATGCTTTTTGCTGTCAAAGCCTCCAGGGATGTTGGAATTCACATATTGCTTCCATTCTGCACAGTTTTTCAATGCTAGATTCGCAGCATCGTTACTAAAGACATGATAATAAAGCCACACTTCAAAACAAGGATTGCTTTGAGCTATATACCAGTTTTGTCGTTTTAAACAAAGTTCTCTCAATTTCGTTAGATGATTGCGCCAGTCATCAGTATCGATGACAAACCAGACTTCATCATTTTTTCCTAACCTATATTTTCCTAGGTCAGGGTCTTCAATATCACTACACGCTTGGGCAAACAATCCAGATGGTGAGTTATCGCCTTGATCATCTGCTTTGATAACCTCAATCCGTAGTCGGGGGCTTAATTCATTGAAATGGCGAAAGTATTGAGGTTCGCGCTTACTACCTTCACAATAAATAATGCAAAGCGTTGCATCCCGGTCAGGTTTCTTACGCTCATATTGCCTACTTCTTAAAATCATACCTATCCCAATTTAGGTCTTTCAAATTTGCTAAGAAAGGTATAGATCCATAGCGACCTGAAAGATACCCTCGTCGAATATCTTTGGTATTGTGTTCTTTAAAATCGCAGAGGGAGTAAAGATCTGAGCTACCTGAATGATCTTTTTCTATAAACCAGATTTCATCCTGTCTAAAAATTTCTTGATCGAGCAAGTTGGATTCATGGGTAGTAAATATGAGTTGGCCTGCAGTGGTATTGTCCGAAGAGAACTTACTCAGTAACTCTTTTATCAAAAGCGGATGAATGCTTCGTTCAATTTCATCAACAAAATATGTTACGTCACTGCTGAGTAAGTCTCTAAACATCGGTAAGTAATCTAAGAGTCGGATTGATCCATCTGATTCTTCAGAAAGATTGAAAAGAACTGAACGTCCGTCTTTGGCAATATGTTCGGTTTTTAACTGTTTGACGATGATTTGCTCATTTTCTTTAACAACCACCGCCTCCTCACCCTCATTATCCAAAAGGGTAACAATAGATTGGGGAGATTCTTCTACCATATCAATTAATGTGTCAGTTTGAGTTCGATTATCATCACCAAAAAATTGAGCGATCGGTTTTTTTATCGGACGAAGCCTCTTGATACCAACACCAAATGAGGAAACATTTTCTTCGGCATACTGGTGAAACCCTTTATCAATATCTAAAAGGTGAGCGAGTGCCCCATTTTTTGTGGTTGGGGAGATAATTTTCATTTTATGTTTAAACCACTGATATGCGTCTTCTGTTTCTGAAAAGAGTTCATTATTGAGGGTAACTAAAATCTTAAGAGCAGATTTGTTGTGCTTAATTAAATTCCTTTCAAGGATTTGTTTAAGAACCATACCTTCATCACTTTTCATTACCTTATCTGATAGAAGGAGCGTTGATTTTCCTCCTTCTTCAGAAGTTCGCTCAAAGATGAGTTCATCATCCCGCTTTCCTAAACCTGAGAAGTATAGCTCTTCCTTAAGGATTGAAGATTTACCAATTTCTATGGCATATACATAGGCTTTTTTATTGATAATAAATTCAACTCCTAAAAGAGTCGGTTCTTCCACAGAATGAAAATGTTTCATGCGCTGTAGAGCTAATGAACTAGGGATATCACCTGAAAGTACAATAGTTTGAAGGAGTTCTAATGCTCGGATGAGGTTTGATTTGCCAGCCCCATTAGCACCGTAAAACGAAGCCATTTTAAGGAGTTCGATTTCAGGGTTTCGATACTTATGCCCATCCAATCGAGTAAAACGGGGTGCAGGAATCATAGTAAATTCCTTTTCGCTATCAAAAGAGAAAATATTTCGAGCAACAAATCTAATAAACATCTACGTGATAATATCACGTGTACAAATATATAGCAAGGTTTTCGCTGTAATATTGAGCTTGGTTGTTGGGAATAAGAAAATATATCACGTTAGTCCCTTTTTAAAGAGTTTTATATCCTCTTTGAGGAAGATGGGAGACTATACAACATTGTGAGTGATTGATGGAGTAACTACATGTTATTCTCATTTTTAAAAATCTTTTTCGAGGTAGGGGAGAATAGGGGAGGTTTAGGAGAATTCCTTTTCATTTAATCGGAAGGAATGTATAATCAAGGGGAAAAGGAGCGGTATGATGGATGAATTAACGTTGCCCCTCGAGGAAGAAATTGTCGATATAGCCGATTTCTTCAAAGTATTTGGTGATCCAACCCGTCTAAAGATTCTCTTTCTTCTTGAACAAGGGGAGCGGGGGGTAAATGCAATCTGTGAAGAACTTGGAATGCAGCAGTCGACGATCAGTCAACAGCTCAAGCTCCTGAGGGCTCGGCGCTTAGTCCGCTTTCGCAAAGATGGGCGAAACGTCCTCTACCGCCTCAATGATGAACACATCCACGACATCCTTGCCCTAGGAATCGAACACTATCAGGAGCTTCAATGAAAGTAACCATTTTAACGTTCTCACCGACGAACCAGAGCTTAATTGCTGCGCGCTACCTCGCCCAGTGCCTCGACGGTGACGTTGAGGTTCACAACGTCACCAAAGAAAAAGAGCGCCGCATCGAGCGCAATTTTGACCGAAGATTGATGATCTTCTCGTGTCCAACGTTTGCCGGTCGTGTGCCTGAGCTCTTTGCTACCTATATTAAAGAAAAGACGACCTTCACCCGCTCATCGGCGTACGGCATCCTCACCTGGGGAAACGTCGCCTACGATGATGCGTTAGTTGAACTGTATGATCTAATGAGTGTAAAAGGCGTTGAAGTTCTTTCGATGGCTGCCCTCGTGGTCGAGCACGGTCAGAGTGCAAAGATTGGGAAGAACGCTCCAACGAGTGAATCGCTGAGCCTCCTTGCCCAGATGGCGCGCCACAATCCTAAAAATGGGGGAGTCCTTCCCCTTCGGGGCAAGCGCCCGTACCGGGAGGGGATGCGAGCGTTCGACCCTCCCTTTGGGCCAGTGCGTGATCACAGTAAGTGTACCGAACTCGGGCACTGCTACGCTGCGTGTCCAACTGACGCGCTCACTACTGAAGATTGGTCAACGTGTATTCACTGCCATGCGTGTATTCGAGCGTGTCCAAACGGCGCCCTCTCCTTCACCAATGAAGGATACCTCGCCTTTATTAAACGGATGGAAGAATCGAATACTGTGTTGAAAAAGAGTGAGCTCTTCTTGCCTCAATAAAGGGTGTGCTTCTTATCTGCATACTCTTGGTAAAGCTCCAACGCTCCCTCACGATGGATCTCCTCAATCGTGAGGACAGCGCGGTCTTGGTGCCCACCTTCTAAGTACTGATAAATATAGTCATCCCGAAAGCCAATTGCCTCGGCGTCTTCAGCCCTCGCTGCGTAGTAGACGTCTTTAATGTTCGCCCAGATGCATGCACTTAAGCACATCGGACATGGATGACCACTTGCATACAGGACCGCCCCTGTTAAATCATGCGTCCCATTCGCTTCACACGCCATCCGAATTGCGTTGACCTCGGCGTGGGCTGTTGGATCACAATCGCCAAGCACTGAGTTAGAGGCGATAAATACTCGCCCTTCTTTATCAACTACGACCGCCCCAAAGGGGCCGCCGAGTCCGACATTCATTGTTTCTCGTGCTCGCTCAATTGCGAGGCGCATGTATTCGTGATGATCCATAGTAGCGCTCCCAACACCAAATAGTATCACAAAAATGCGGGGTGTTCACCTACTTTCGCTGAGAAGATGCGATTAGACGAATCGCATTAATCCTGATAAAGCCCTTACAATCGATCGGGTCGTACCCACCTGCTTTATCCATTGAACCAAGCTCTTCGTCGTAGAGGGAAATTGGGCTCTTAACCCCAGCAAAGATGACGTTACCTTTATAGAGGGCGAGTGTTGCCGTGCCTGTTACCCCATTCTGACTTTCATCAAAGAGCGCCGAAAGCATCGTAAACTCGGGGGCGCCCCAGTAGCCGTTATAGATCAACTCGGCGTACTTCGGAATGAGGGAGTCACGAAGGTGCATCGCTTCCTTATCCATCGTAATTCCCTCTAACATTCGGTGGGCTTTCCAAAGGATCTCGCATCCTGGGGTTTCATACACTCCCCGGCTCTTAATTCCGATGTAGCGGTTCTCCACCATATCCACGCGCCCGATCGCATTATCGTGACCGACCTTATTGAGGTAGAGAATCATCTCAAGGGGGTCGGTGACAATAATATCGTCAGTGAGATTCTTCACATGGGTTGGAACACCGTGCTCAAAGCCAATCTCCAAGAGCGTCTCTTCATCAGGGGCGTCTTTGGGACTGAGGGTGAGGGAGAACACATCTTCATCAGGGCGCTTTGACGCGTCTTCTAACACCCCCGCCTCGTGGCTGATGTGGATGATGTTTTCATCT
>JBBADN010000060.1:0-7194 GCA_041656455.1 Sphaerochaeta sp.
TGGGGGAATTCCTGGTGTTATCGTAGCGACGCTGGGTAATATCCTCCCTTCAGTGATCATCATGCTCATTCTCGCGAAGCTCTATGAGAAGTACCACGAGCAGAAGCTGATGAAGCACATCTTGGAAGGGGTAAGGCCAACCGTTGTTGCGGCGATCTTTACCGCTGGACTCTCCCTGCTCTCCCTCGCTGTAGGCTCTATTACATCCCTTGATTACTTCGCCGTTGTCGTCTTTGTCATCGCCTTTCTCTTTGCCAACAGTAAAAAGATTAGCGTAGGGCCAATCGTCCTTCTGATCTTCGGGGCTGCTGGGGGAATTGGGTGGAGCGTGTTAGGGTTTTAATCGCTGATCAATGGAACAAAGGCAACATCAAGGAGCTTCGTTGTTTTAATTGTGTAATCGCCTTGTTTCTTTACCAGCACCAGCTCCTGGTTTCCCCGTTTTCCATAGGGAATGACCATCAAGCCATTCAACGCTAATTGGTCAAGGAGAGGTTGGGGAATTTCAGAAGGGGCGGCGGTGACTATAATTCGGTCATACGGCGCCCCATCCCGAAAGCCTTTACTTCCATCTCCGATAATATAGGTAATATTTTCATATCCAAGCGCCAAAAGGCGCTCCTTTGCGGTGATGGACAGCTCCTCTATTCGCTCAATCGTAATGACCTCTTGAGCAAAGTGGGCAAGAAACGCTGTTTGGTATCCGCTGCCTGTTCCAATCTCTAAAACGCGGTGATTTGGTTTTACATCAAGAGCGTTTGTCATGTACGCCACTAAGGATGGCTGGCTAATCGTTTGATCAAAGCCAATCGGTAGCGGCCCATCGTAGTGGGCGTACGCTTTAGTCGAATCACTGAGGAAGAGGGAACGATCTAACGTCTTAAGGAACTCGATAATGGCAGGGTCCATAGCCCATCATACCACAATTTTGTTGACAGGGGCCTAATACTCCGTTACTATATGCAAGCTACATATAGTAAGGAAGCATATAGATGCAAGAATCCAATTGGCAGCCCCGGGGTGGGGGACGATTTCTTGAAGCGTGTTTACTCTGCGTCTTGCAGGAAGAATCGACGCACGGCTACGCCTTGCTTGATCACCTCGAGCGCTTTGAGCTTGTTGAAACCCACATTGATATCTCGGTCCTTTATCGGACGCTTAGGGCGATGGAGAAAGCAACATTAGTTACCTCTCATTGGAGCGAAAGTGATTTAGGGCCGAGGAAACGGATTTATTCAATCACTGAAGCGGGTAGGAGCGCTCTTGGCCTATGGATTGAGGTGCTCAAAAGCCGAAAGCGCCTCATCGAACAAATAATTCAGCAGTATGAGAAGGGGAGGTAACGGTGCAAACGATTATCTTTTACTCACTAGCAGGAGTTCTGCTTGTGGTATCTGCGATAAAGGACCGTGCGAAGACGCGGATGTCCTTAAAGCGAGCGTGGAAGAGTTTTGAGAATATTCTTCCTCAAATGTTGGGGATGATTCTCTTTGTTGGACTCATCGTCGCGTTCTTATCACCGGAAGTGATCAGTCGAATCTTAGGCGGATCTTCGGGGTGGGTCGGGGTGCTTATCGCGGCAATTATCGGGTCAGTCTCCTTGATCCCCGCCTTCGTGGCCTTCCCGATGGCGAAGATCCTCCTCGATCACGGAGCAGGGTACATGCAGCTCGCAGCGTTTGTTTCAACGTTAACGATGGTAGGAATCCTCACCCTTGGCCTAGAGATTAAGTTCTTTGGAAAGAAATTTACGATATGGCGGAATGTCTTGGCGTTCCTCTTTGCCTTGGTTATCGCAGCAGTTGTTCAAAAGGTGGTAGGCAATGCGTATCTTTAAACAATATCGACTCGCCCTCATCGCAGTGGCGTTAATTGCTCTTACGCTTCTCTTTTCTCGGGATACTGGCCTAAGTGCCGTAAAAACCGTTGGTCTTAGTGCGAAGGAGATGCTCCTCATCCTCCCGCCCGTCTTTATCATGCTTGGGCTCTTGGATGTGTGGGTCCCTCGGGAGGCGATGGTTCGCTTCATGGGTGAAGGCTCTGGGCTCTTAGGGGGCCTCCTCTCCTGGATCATCGGTGTTGCCGCTGCTGGTCCCCTTTACGTGGTCTTTCCCATCGCCGCAGCGTTTATGAAGAAAGGAGTAAAGTTTACTAATATCCTCATCCTCATTGGAGCGTGGTCGACGATGAAGGTACCGATGGTGATGTTTGAGTTTAGTTCTCTGGGCGCTCGTTTTGCCCTTACTCGCCTCATCGTCAACATTCCCGTCATCTTAATTATGGCGTTCATCCTTAATCGAGTATTAAGTAGTGAAGATAAAGAGGCAATCAATCAACGCGCGGAGTTGAATGGGTAATTACTCAAAGGGGTAGGTCGGGCCCATTCGAACGGTGATAACTTTCTGAGGGCGCAGGGCAACAACAAGGAAGCCCAACCAGCTTAAAAGAAAGCCCCACCAAAAGCCAAGGCGATATCCTTTTGCCTTGGCTACTGCCCCACTTGCAATTCCCAATACTACTCGTCCGAGCAGAAAACAGAGCAATACACCTCCTAAGAGGTAGTAATTGGAGTGTTCTCCGAATGTTTGGTGAGCCAATAAGATTAATGCAGAGAGTAGGTCTGTTAACTTCATAGTGTTCCCCCGTACTAGTAACTATACGGGGATGAAAAAAATCCTGCAAGGTGGAATTCCTTACAGGATTTTTTAATTAAATTCGGGCTGGACGGATTTGAACCGTCGACCCCATGTCCCCCAGACATGTACGCTCAACCCCTGCGCTACAGCCCGTTTAATAACGAAGCGAACCTTACCATGGAAGGATTACTTTAGTCAATGAACTCTTTTTTCTGGAATTGTTATAGAGGATGGGGTACTATTGATACAACTTTTTGATAAAGGTAGGCTCTGAGAGATATATATTCAGGGAAAAAGGAGAGGGTTTGACGTTGGGCACGAAAGCGAGATTAGCGAAGTCATTGAAAGATTTAATGGCTGAACGGACCTTAGATAAGATTACGATCAAAGAGATTGTTCAGCGTTGTGGGGTTAACCGCCAAACCTTTTATTATCACTTTCGTGATATTTATGATTTGTTAGATTGGATGTTTATTCATGAGGGAGCGGAATTCCTTAAAATGAACCCGATCTACGACTACGATGATGATGGGCAGACGATTCTCCGAATGCTTAGTTCCTACCTTCAAGCAAACCGTAGTAGTGTCACATCAATTTATCACTCAATGGGCCGCGAACTCCTGTATCAATACCTGTGTAAACAAATTTATAAGATGCTCAATCGGAGCGTGAGTCACCGAGTCACCACCTATTCGGCCCGCGAAGGCGAGTTACATACGATTATCAACTTCTATAAACACGCCGTTGTTGGCTCAATGCTCGACTGGGTGGAGGAGGGAATGCACGGCGCTCCTGAGGAAATTGTCGAGCGGTATCGCCCTCTTTTAAAAGGGATGTTTGATGTGGCACTAAGAAAAATGGCTCAAATCCAGTGATATTATGTGTTGTGATTAAAAGTAAGCAATATTCATCACTTGATGATTTAATAGTGATAGCTTACACTGATTTCATCATTGGGCAATAATAAAAGAGAGTATGTCATATGAAATTGAATAAGATTTTTTTGAAGCGGAGTGGATTCCTTACGATTATTTTGGGGGTGTTGCTCCTTGCTTCAGTGTATGCATATCAATTTTCTCCTCTTGAACAGACATTTCAACCGAGTGGAGCTGAATCCTCTAAGACTTACACGATCGTGAATGACTCTAATGACTCAATCGCAATTAGTATTTCCGCGTTGACGAGGGATCAGGATGCTCAAGGTAATGAGATTAATACTCCAGCGGACGCATACTTCTCCATTGTTCCAAACAAGCTTGTTGTTCCCCCTCAATCGAGTTGGGTTGTTCGCGTTCAATACCGCGGCCCTCGAACGGTGACCAACGAACTTGCATTCCGCTTAAAAGCGGAACAGATTCCATATTCCCAAGGGCGGGCTTCGACCGATAAGGGAATGTTTAACTTCTTGTACATTTACACCACGAGTTTGTATGTTGCTCCCACAAGAGTTGTCGAGAGTGTAGCGGTTCGCTCCCTTGCTCCGGCAACCTTGGAAGATGGATCACCTGGCCTTGCGGTGACGGTTGCTAACCTTGGAACAGTTCACCAGCTCTTAATTGCTGCAACGCTTGAAATTCGGGACAGCAAGGGCAATAGCGTGGTTTTGGAAGGCCAAGACGCCCTCGGTACCTTGGATGGAATGAACCTCTTAGCTCGTAAATCAGTGACGAAAACAATTCCTTGGCCAAGTGGGTTATCGCGTGAGGCGGGAGTTAGCTACCAAGCCACGATTAAGTACACAAAATAACGCACCACCTTCGAACGAAGAAGGGATTGGCGATGGCAAGAAGATCAAGTAAAAGCGCATTATTCCTAGGGTTCCTATTAGCTATAGGGATAGTCCTTTTCGCCTATGTGCTCTTCCTCGTCTCAACATCTCCCCCAAGGGTTGCACCTCCCTCCGCCGAGGAGGTGATTCCAATTACACCCATTGAAGGAGAGGAGCCCGATGAAAGGCTCCTTTTCCCTGAAGAAAAACCTATCGTTGAAGAAGGAGTAATTACTGAACCCGTTGTCTACCCATATGGTATTGTTCCCATCGTTAAGAATGATGATGGTCAAACCTCCTTTGACCTTATAATCCTCCACACCAATGATATTAAAGGCAATATTTACACCAAGGATGGTGGTATCGGCTTAGCTCGCCTTTCAACTGCATTAAAAGCAGGTCGAGGAGTTACAGATAACTGGCTTCTTTTAAATACTGGCGATGTTGGCCCTATTGACCCAGGATATGCCGAGACAGCAGCGTTAGTGGTTGATGAACTAGGCTATGATGCGTACCTGCCACTAGATATCCAGTTAACAAGTGGCATTCAAGGAACAAAGGCCCTTCCGTTGGCGATTAATGCTCTTGATAACGATGGCTATCTCTTAGCCCAGCCGTATCAAATCTACGACTTCAATGGGTTCAACGTTGGTGTAGTAGGTGTTATCGCCCCGAGAGACCTCAATCAAATTACTTTCGATTCCGACCTAGTTCTTAATAACGCCCAGTATGCTGTCGACTACGCCCACGAGCTTGTTGACTACCTCGTCGTCCTTTCTGATTTAGGAGAAGGCGACTTTACTGCCAGTGATTTAGCAAATACTATCCAGGGCATTGATTTAATCATCGATGGTAACGGCAAAGCCCTCACCAAAGAAGTAAACAACACGCTCATCGTTCGAGGAGAAGAACAACTACGCTCAATCAGTGGGGTAGTCTTACACATTGATAACAACACCGTTACTTCTACACTTCCCTTAACTCTCCCAGCACAAGATCTCCTAAATCCAAGAGAAAGCGATCTCTTTGAACTATACGAGCCAATTGCCCAAAGCCTAGGCTACACCCTCGATGTTGAGGTCTACGAAGACCCAGCAATCGTTTCTCTCAGTGGAACTTGGATTGAAGAACCACCTATCATTGAAGAAGTTATTCCAGAGCCAGTAGTTACCATCGAAGAAGAACCAATCAGCGAAGAGGTAATTCCCGAACCAGTAGTAACTATTGAAGAAGAATCAATCATTGAAGAGGTACTTCCCGAGCCCGTAATTACCATCGAAGAAGAACCAATCATTGAAGAGATTTTCCCTGAGCCACTAGTTACTATCGAAGAAGAGCCAATTATAGAAGAGGTTACCCCTGAGCCAGTTGTTGTTATCGCAGAAGAGCCGATTGTTGTACCCTTCGTATATCCCTATGGTGTAGTACCCATTATTAAGAATGATGATGGACAAACGAACTTTGACCTTGTGATCCTTCACACTAACGACATAAAGGGGAACATCTACACCAAAGATGGTGGAATTGGCTTAGCTCGACTTTCAACCGCATTAAAAGCTGGCCGAGCTCTTACAGATAACTGGCTTCTTTTAAACACGGGTGATATTGGTCCTTTAGCGTTAGAGTACGCTGATACAGCTGCATTAGTGGTAGATGAGCTGGGCTATGATGCGTATCTGCCGTTGGGTATTCAGCTTTCAAGTGGAGTTAGAGGAACTATTCATGCACTTCCGTTAGCTATTAACGCCCTCGATGAAGAGGGATATCTCTTAGCTCAACCATATCAGGTGTATGATTACAACGGCTTCCTCGTTGGTGTTGTTGGAGTCGTTGCTCCTCGCGATATTGAGGGAGCTACCTTTGACTCTGACCTTGTTCTTTCCAACGCCCAATATGCTGTTGATTACGCCCATGAGTTTATCGACTACCTTATCATCCTCTCTGACTTAGGTGATGGCGTCTTTACTGCGAGTGATTTAGCAAATTCAATCGATGGCATTGATTTAATTATTGATGGTAATGGCCCAAGCTTTATCTCTGAGGTGAATGGTTCATTAATCGTTCGAGGTGATGAAGAGCTACACTCGATCAGTGGGGTAGTCCTTAGTGTTGAGAATGATACTGTCGTCTCTGTTTTACCGTTGGTCCTTCCAGCTGAAGATTTACTACATCCTTCCGAAAGTAAGCTCTTTGATGTATATGAACCCCTCGCACAGAGTATGGGCTATACGCTGGATGTTTTGGTTGATGAAGACCCAGCTATTGTTAATCTCATTGGAACGTGGATTGAAGAGCCAATCGTAGAAGAACTAGTCATTGAAGAAGTAACTCCTGAACCAGTTGTTATTACTAAAGAAGAGCCAATTACTGAACCATTTGTGTACCCCTATGGTGTTGTGCCCATCGTTAAGAATGATGATGGGCAGACCTCTTTTGATCTCGTGGTTGTTCATACCAATGATATTAAGGGCAATATTTACACCAAGGATGGCGGTATTGGCTTAGCTCGGCTTTCAACCGCATTAAAAGCTGGCCGAGCTCTTACAGATAACTGGCTTCTTTTAAACACGGGTGATGTTGGAGAAATTGCCCTTGAAGATGCTGAGACAGCAGCGTTAGTAGTAGATGAGCTGGGCTATGATGCGTATCTGCCGTTGGGTATCCAGCTTTCAAGTGGAGTTAGAGGAACTATTCATGCACTTCCGTTAGCTATTAACGCCCTCGATGAAGAGGGATATCTCTTAGCTCAACCATATCAGGTGTATGATTACAACGGCTTCCTCGTTGGTG
>JBBADN010000061.1:0-7170 GCA_041656455.1 Sphaerochaeta sp.
GCAAAAACAGCTAACGTGCTGGGGTGGGAATATCGAAGCGTATGAAGTCGATGGTTCATTTGACGATTGCCAGGCGATGGTAAAAGCCGCGTTCATGGATGAGGCGATTGCCAAAGAGTGGGGTCTTTCCAGTGCGAACTCAATTAACCTCGGCCGTCTTCTGCCGCAGATGGTCTATTACATTTACGCAAGTAGCCAAATCGAAGCAGCGACTGGGAAGAAGCCTCAGATCATCATTCCCAGCGGAAACGTTGGAAATAGCTGTGGAGCGTACTGGGCGAAGATGATGGGCGCGCCAATTGGAGCGATTAACCTCGCCTTAAACGCCAACCGTACCATCCTCGATTACCTTAAAACTGGAACATATGAGCCGCGCTCTTCAATTGCCACCCTCGCCAATGCGATGGATGTTGGCTCTCCTAGCAACATGGAGCGCCTCTTTGCCCTCTTTGGTGATATAGCAACGATGCGCCTCAATGTGCACGCTCAGAGCGTCAGTGATGAGACGATTAAATCTACGATTAAAGAAATCTACGAAGAAGATCACTACATCAGCTGCCCCCACACCGCAACTGCCCTTCGGGTGCAGAAAGATGGAGATTTTGATGGACCTTCGATTGCGATCAGCACCGCCCATCCGGCGAAGTTTGAGACGATTGTTGAGCCGTTAATTAATAAGAGTGTAGCAATTCCGCCAGCCTTAGAAGAACTCTTGGAAAAAGAGTCCCACTACCAGTCGATCGGAACGGATTACCGCGAACTCTTTAGCTAAGGGCGGTTGTAGAAATACTTCGAATAGCGAGAGCGGTGACACTTCCCGTTCCAAAGACGCTCTCCATCTTCTCTGTGTACTCATCAAAGAGGCCTAGGGGAACGTACGCTTGAATCGTACCAGCAAAACCACCACCGTGAACCCTCACTGCTCCCTGACCATTAAGAATCTTTTTACTCAGGCCAATGGCAAGGCTGAGGCCTTGCTCAGTGGGATCAATCGAAGGGTAGAGATTTTGTAAGAAGCAGAACGATGATTCGCCGCTCTTATTCACGAGATCGAGGTAGGAGTCGATATCTTCATTCGCCAGGGCATAGAGCATCCCATCGACGCGGGTATTCTCTTCAAAGAAGTGAAGGGCGCGAAGGACCGCTCGGTCATTATTCAGCGAAGAACGAAGATCATTGAGGGTAGCGTAAAATTCATCAGCAGAAACTGAGCGCAGATTCTCTTTGCCAAAGAACGAAGCAACCTGGTGCATCTCAATGGGGACGGCCGCGTATTCGTGGGTTAAGTCAGCGTGGTTGCCCCCCGTATCAACGATGACGAGGCCCAGGCCGTGTTCCTCAAATGAGTAAGAGACTTCCTGAATCTTTGGCTTTGCATCCTCAAAGTCAATTCCAATAATTCCTCCATACCCACAGGCGAGTTGATCCATTAATCCAGAGGGCTTGCCAAAGTACGTGTTCTCAGCAAATTGACCGATGAGGGCGAGCTCAACTGGATTAAGCGCATCACCGTTGTAGAGGTGGTTGAAGATCGTACCGCAAAGCACTTCAATTGCCGCTGAAGAGGAAAGGCCGGAGCCTTTTAAGACGTTACTAGACGTATTGGCAACAAAGCCGCCGATTGCGAGTCCTCGTTTTTTGAAGGCGAAGGCGATTCCTCGAACTAAGCTTTCAGTGGTGTTGTACTCTTCCTGTTTAACTGACAAATCGCTGAGATTGACGGTAACAGGGGGGTAGCCTTCACTGATAAGGGTGACTGTTGGCTCATCAACTGCAGTGACGGCCCCGATCGTATCAAGGTTAATTGAGGCGGCGATTACTTTGCCTTTATTGTGGTCAGTGTGATTCCCCCCAAGTTCAGTCCGCCCTGCGGTGGAAAAGAGGGTGGGATTCGTGTGTCCAAAAAGCTCAGTATGAGTTTTGATCAAATCGATAAAGCGTTGGTCACACCGCTTAGGATCGAAGGTTTGCCCATAGAGTGACAGGTAGTGTGAATGAATCATCCCTTTTTGAATATCACTGATTGTTGCCATCTTCCTCCCCCTTCTTGTCAAAACTCTATCGGCCTCTGAAGAGCTTGTCAATCTGAGGTAGAATGATGAGCTTGTGGGCAAATATTTTGGGTGATCGAAGCTTCTTAGCTGCAATAAGAACACCAATCGCCTCCTCAATCTCCCGAATTCGCCATCCGGCAAGTACCCCCGAGTAGCGGTGGTGGGAATCACGTTTGTGAAGGATTACAGCAAGGGTGTAGGCCGAGTACCTCAGTGGATGAAAAAAGACTGTGCTCATGATCGCCCGTTCGCCTTCTTTGAGTCTTTGATGAATTCCAAGGCACACCCCACACCCTTGGCACGACTCAACGTCTTCATTGATGTGTGCAAGGAGAAGGCTCCGATAGCACGTCTTTGTTTGGTTGAAGATGGGGAAAAGAGGACTCTGAGCTTCTAAGCCATTGAGTAAGACGATTGAATGAGCCCGAAGACCATCGCGGCCAGCTCGTCCACTTTCCTGCAAAAAGGCAAGAGCGTCGGAAGGGAGGGTGTGGTGAACGACAGTGCGAATGTTTTTTTTATCCATCCCCATTCCGTAGGCGTTTGTCGCGTAGAGGATCCCATCGGGGTGGGTGAGAAACCACCCTTCGATCTCAACTCGCTCTTCTTTGGAGAGCCCAGCGTGGTAGGCGCGAGTTTCAACCTTTGGGTGAGAAATTCGCCCGTAGCGGGCGAGCGTTTCAGTTAGCTTCCTTGTCGGGGTGAAGACGATAGCGGGCCGATTTGATTGGTTTGCTAACAGCGTGGCTAATGCGCGACTTTTAGATAGGGTTGAGTAGGCAAAGTAGGTGATATTTGGGCGATCACTGGAACCTTGAATAAGGTGCGCTTTTTTATGGGGGAAGAATAAGAAATTAAGCTCGTTAATCACCTCCTGGTCTGCAGTCGCAGTAAAGCAGAGAATTTGTTTTGGCTTGAGATGGGCGATGAGGGGCCCTAAGGTCCGTAGGGCGGGGCGAAACGTTGAGCCCCAGCGCTGGATCGTGTGTGCTTCATCTACAACGATCATCGCTATATCAAGGCCGAGAAGATGGGCGAGGACTTCATTGGAGGAAAGTGTTTCCGCGTTGGTGATAATAACGCGAGTATTGGAAAGGGAGGCGAATAGCTTTTCGCGTTCCTTTTTAGTTTGTCCTCCTTTCACAACAAGCGAAGGAATATTAGCCTCTTCAAAGCGGCGCTGTTGGTCCGCCATCAACGCTAAGAGAGGATAGACAATAATCGTTAGGCCTGAAACTAAGAGACTTGGCAGCATAAAACAGAGGCTCTTGCCGCTTCCAGTCGGAAGGGTGACGATCATCCCTGGATGGGGATCAGGGTGTTGATCCTCCTCTAAGATCCGCTTCATCACCAAGTATTGAAACGGCCTAAGGGCGTGTATCCCAAACCGCTCTGCTGCTAACGTGGTTATTTCATCCATACTCCCTATGAGTAGATTCTTCCTGTTTCGCTTGTCAAATCGGGTAATTATCCGATTTGAGGTGAGCGATGCAGTACCACACAATAGAATCAAAAGTTCTCGAATTCAAAGAACGGCTAGATGAGTATACTCGGTTCCTAGAAACTGTTATTGCATTTTCAAATACCCAAGGTGGGAAAATTATTATTGGAATTCGGAGCGAGGATCGCTTAATCGTTGGATTAAGCCAGGAAAATCTTTTGAAGTACAACGAAGAATTGCCCCAAGCGATTGTTGATGCTATCGTCCCTCAAATTGCAGTGCAGCGTTACGCCCAAGGCTTCGATGGAAAGACGTGTTTAGTTGTGCAAGTTTTTCCTGGGCTACAAAAACCCTATTTCATGAAAAAAATGGGATTCCCTGGTGGTGTTTTTCTTCGCTATGGTTCGCATACCCGAATATCTGATTCCTGTGCTCTTAATCAATTAGAACAATTTCGAACAAACAAACGTTTTGAAGAGACTCCCTGCCCGCAAATAACTTACGAAGATCTTTCACCCGAGTTATTGGCCCTTATATTTCCAGGAGCTGATGCGCAAACACTTATTTCTAACAATTTCGCATCCTATGAGAAATCAGGGTTAGTTATTCCTAACGTAGCATCAGTACTTTTGTTCTATCCTAATCATCACTCCATTATCGCTGAATCAACAGTTGTTGTGAGTTGGTATGCTGGTGAAGATACTCGGCAATTAATTAAAACGATGGAATTTTCCGGTGGCCTTATTCCGATGATTGAACAGGCGTATCAATACCTTTTGAGTATATTGGGGAGTAACTATGAAATGGACGGGCTTGTAAAAAAGCCGACGGTGTATGAAATTCCACCGTCAGCTCTCCGCGAGGCGTTAGTCAATGCTGTGGCTCATCGCTCCTATGACTTTGAAGCCCCAATTCGAATTCAACTCTTTTCTAATCGCATTGAGTTTTTAAATCCTGGAGTTTTTTATGCCCCAATTAACCCAGATAACCTCCGCCAAGGTCTTTCACGGTATCGAAACCCGTTAATCGCGAATGCATTACGGAAAAAAGGGTATATGGAAAAGCAAGGCATTGGAATTAACCATATTATCGAACGTTGCCTCGAGGTAGGCCTTAGTGAGCCACAGTTCATTGAACTTGAGCACTATCTAAAGGTAGTCATCTCGTTTGCTAAACACCAAACACCAGAGGCGGTAGGTTTTACGTATGACCGCCAATACTTTGAAGCCCGCGGTGAATTCACTGTTCGCGAATACGCCCATTACATTGGCCGCTCCGTCTCAACAGCGAAAAAGGAACTGTATGAACTTCGCCAACAAGGAGAAGTTGAAATGATTGGCAAAGGCCCGGCAACAGTCTATCGGTTTATTACGACCAATTAACCTCACTGCGATCATTCGCCGGCGGTGGGGGTGGGGCGAGCTCATCAAGGGCAGCAGCAATTTCGCTGGTGATCTCAAACTCAAGGGCTTTAAGGCTCAGGTCTAAGTACTCCTCTTTCGTTGGGCCGATAATCGGGGCGGTAATCGCCTTGTTGCGTAAGACCCAGGCGGTGGCTAAGAGGGCTTCAGGTACTCCAAGCTCCTTCGCATAGGCAGAGAAGTTCGTAGCTAAGGTGAAATACGTCTGCTCTTTGTAGCGTTTGGTGTACATCGGGTTTTCTACTAAGCGCCCTTCGGCGGGTTTACTCTTAGAGTAGCGGCCCGTTAAAAGACCTGCACCAAGGGGGCTGTAGGAGATAACACCGAGATTCTCCTCCTTCGCCATTGGAAGGATTTCTACTTCAGCGATTCGCTTTGCTAAGGAGTACATCGGCTGAAGGACGTTAATCTGAGGCAGTCCCAATGTATGAGCTTGTGCGTTTATTTTCATCGTCTGGTAGGCGCTGTAGTTTGAAACACCGAGGGTGAGGACTTTTCCACTGGCAACAAAGCCTTCAAGGGTGCGAAGAATCTCTTCTTCACTCGTAGTAGAATCAAAGCCGTGGAGGAAGTACACATCCACGTACTCCGTATTCAGGCGCTTAAGGGAGCCTTCTAAGGCGTGGCGAAGGCTTTTTGCACTACTTCCTCTTTCATTGGGGTCACTACCCATCGCCGAGAAGCCTTTTGTTGTAACAACAACCTTCGAGCGCTCCTCTTTCATGAAGGCGCCAAGGAACTTCTCCACTTCGCCTTTAGAGTAGACGTTGGCGGTATCGAAGAAATTGATTCCTGCTTCGCGCGCCTGCTTATAGAGGCGCTCCGATTGGGCCTTATCGGTCCGGCTTACAAAACCCATCGTCCCAAAGCACAATTGGCTTACCATGATTCCACTTCTTCCTAACGGTACATACTTCATCACTTACTCCTCAAAGGCGCCGAGTTTCCTACTCAGCGAATCGGCGAGTTTTTCAAACGTCAATGTTTCGCGCCGGTAAAGCGTTTGCTTTTTAATCATCGCCTCTAATGCTGAAGAGACGTGTAATTCACTGATCCACGATTCAGGTAGCTGATCTTCTCCATACAATGCTCCAGCTAATGCTCCGTAGAGGGCGCAGTTCAGGCGTGCTGACCCGCCCCCTTGGGCGAGGGTAATCATCCCCTCTATAAAGGTGGATGTAGTATGGAGGGTAGAGAAGATTGCTAAGAGGGCAGCGCGAAGGTGAGTTGAGTAGTCAAACTCAGGCAGTTTAGGCTCCTGGGCGTTCCAGCTACCCTGGATGATGGTTTTAAGTTCGTCATCAATAGTGCGGCTACGCATAAGGAAGGCAAAGAGCTCATCACTAGAGCTCACTTCTTGATGAATGAGTGCCACTAAAGCGCTTACGTAGAGTTTTCCTGCTTCTAAAACGATGGTATTCGTCGAGGTAAGGCCAATCTCTGTTTCAATAAGATTGCGAGTAGTATCTTTGGCGAGTAAGGCACTTAGGATCCCACTCATCACCACCCGAGTGAGGTGAATTGTCTTTTCGCCTTTTTCACTTGGGTGGGAAAGGAACTCAGAAAGCGATCCATCGAGAAAGGCTGGCTCTTCTTTGATGTAGCGAGAATACGTTGAGCGAAGGTGGTCGTAGTCGATGTGCTCAAGCTCTAAGAAGGAGAGGCCATAGAGGAGGGGAAGGTCACTGACGTAACTACTGATTCCACAGTGGGGGACCGCTTCTTCAAAGCTGTACACTTCCCTCAGTTCCCCGAGTTCGAGAATCTCTTCGTTTCTAAGGCCTTCTGTTTGACTGCCGAAGCCATCACCGATGAAATACCCTAAGAGGGCACTTCGAATCTGTTCTTCCATCATATGAGTAAGCGTACTGAGGTGAGTCGACTCTTACAAGGCTCTTTGAGTTAATTCTTCTTGAAGCCGGGCAAGATCGAAGGGGATGGGAATTTCTTGAGGACAGAGGGGAACGCACGTCATACACTCCGTACACGCACTCGCGCCGCTTTCGCCCATATTCTCCCACCGTTTTTGGACTAATTCATATTGGCCAAAGAGGCGGTAGGTATTCCAGATTTCAAAATTGCCGGGGATGTCCACCCCATAGGGGCACGGCATGCAGTAAGAGCACGTAGTGCACCCATTACCGAGCTGACTGCGCATGAACGATCCTACTTCATCCAATGCACTGTGCTGCTCCTTGGTGAGGCGCTGGGGATTACTTAGCGTCTGAATGTTCTCAATGACGTGCTCGAGGGT